>SLTF01000285.1 GCA_007130025.1 Spirochaetales bacterium
CGGACGCCGGAGGTACGCGCGGAGCTGTCGCGGCACGGGAGGGTCATCCTCCGGCGGATCATTGAGAAGCTGAGCGTTGTGCAGCGGTTCTTTGTGAGTGCCGCGCAATACGACCGCCAGTTAGAAGAGCGCATGCCCGAAATCATCGATGACCTGATCGCGACCGCGGAGGCTGCAGCGGGCGAACCCGATAACCGCCGGCGCGTGATTTCCGCGGTGGTCGCCGCAGTTGAGAAGATTCGCGCTCAGGGCGTGGCAGACGCGGCGTTCCGCGGTAAGGTGGATCTCAACGAACGAGGCCGACAGATCACAACCGCGGTCCTGGACTTTGTTGGTGAGGCCGGCGTTCGGGAACGAATCCGAGAGGCGGCTCAGGGAGTGGTGAGTCGGTTTGAGGGGTGGACCGTTGGGAGGGTACTGCAGCAGGTGCTCGGGATCGATGAGGCGGAGATTGCCGTCCTCGCGCGCGAGCGCGTGATTGGTGCGCTTCGGCGGCCGGAGATCATTGCCTCTCTGAGCCGTGAAGTGCACGCCGCCATGGACCGCCTCTTCCTCCGTCTCGAGCATGAGCCGCTCGGCGCGGTTGTCGGAATTACCGCCGAACAGAAACAGCGGCTGGACCAACTGCTTTCAAACGGGATCGGCTGGATCATCGATCGGCGATTGCCGGAAATCGTGCAGACCCTCGATGTTGAGCGGCTTGTGATCGACAAGGTCGACAGCCTCGATATCGCTCAGGTCGAGGAGCTGTTGCTCCTGGTCATCGCGCGGCACTTGAAATACATCAATCTCTTTGGCGCGCTGCTTGGGGCGATTATCGGTGCGAGTCAGATCGTGATCAGTCGGCTCTGGTAGTTGGCGCCGGAATATCCAGAACAAAGCAGCTTCCCTGGCCCTCTACGCTCTCCACGCTGACTTCGCCGCCGTGGGCTATGGCGATGTGTTTTACGATCGCCAAGCCCAGTCCCGTCCCGCCGAGGTCTCGACTTCGTGCGCGATCCACCCGATAGAATCGTTCAAAAATTCGGTTCAGATCTCGGTAGGGAATCCCGGGGCCGTGGTCTTCGACGCTGATGCGGATTCGGTCCGACGCCTGAAGGCAGCGGACTTCCACCCGGCCACCGTGGGGGCTGAACTTGATCGCGTTACTCACGAGGTTGATCAACGCCTGCTCGAGGAGATTTGCGTTGACCAGAACGGCGGCCTCTCCTTCAATCGTTTGTTCAACGGAAACTTCTCGCTGCAGCGCAAGCTGATTGCACGCCTCGGACACGCGGGCGAGCACGTCTTCGACGTGACAGGCGGTTCGAGCGATTTCTCCCTCGTGCGACTCGAGGCGACTCAGGCTCAGAAGGTCTTCGATGATCAGGTTGAGCCGGTTGGCGTGGGTGGACACGATATCCAGGAAGTGCGTCGCGCGCTGTGGATCTTTCCACGCACCGTCACGGAGCGTCTCCAGAAACCCCATGACCGAGGTGATTGGCGTTCTCAGCTCGTGCGAGACATTTGCCACAAAGTCGCGGCGAATATCTTCAAGTCGCTTCAGTCGGGTGATGTCGTTCAGAACCAGAAGGACGCCGGTGCGGTCGGCCTCACGCGAGCGCAGTACGCTTCCGTGAACCTGGAGATTGATCGGTCCGCGCTGATAGAGGATGATCGTTCGCTCAAGGGTGCTGTTTCGTTCCAGAACTTCCGCCGCAAAGGCGTCGAGCTCGCTGTTGCGCAGATACTCAATGAGCGTGCGGTGGTCGTGTCCGCGAGGTTCTCGCTGGAACAGTCGCGCTGCCGCTTCGTTGATCGAGCGGATGCGGAGCGAGTCGTCTACCACGATCACTCCCTCGACCATGGCGGAGAGTACGGCCTCAAGCTCGTTCCGCTGCTCGCGGATCGCAGAGATCGTGCCCGACAGCTCCGCTGCCATCCCATTCAGCGTCTCGGCAACGGCGCTGATCTCTTCCGGAGCCTGTACCGAGATGCGGTGATCCAGTTCGCCCATTGCGAACCGGCGCGCCGCGCGCTCGATGGTGCCCAACGGTCGCAGAATTCGTCGGACAATAACCAGACTCATCAGCGCAGTCGCAATCAGGATCAGAACCGCCGAAGTCGCGAGGGCGGTCAATGCGTCTCGCGATCGATGATCGAGCTGCTCTACCGAGCCGCCCACGCGCACAAAGGCGGCGATGTGGCCGTCGTCGTTCCGCAGTGCGGTTACGGCGTAGAGCGTATTGTCGCCGGTGGTAGCGCTCCGCCGGGTCTGCGTAACGGTCCCCACGCTGTCCCGTGCGGTGATGATCTCAGGACGAGCCGCATGGTTTTCCATCGTGGAAGTGTCAGCGTGGGAATCATAAAGCACGGTGCCGTCGGCAGCGATCAGGGTGGTTCGACGGACGCCGTCTCGGGAAACGAGCGAAAGGATCTCTTGTGCCGAGTCCGGGTCGAAGGCTCCATCGCGCTGCACGAGGCGAACCGCAAGTTCGGCGGTGAACGTGAGATCGAGGCGTTTTTCGGCGTAGAAGGCGGTGCGAAACACGCGGGTTGCCGCAAACGACAAAGACCCCACGGCGAGCAGGATGGCAAACAGATAGAGCGGGAATACCTGGTAGAGGAGTGAACGTCTCACTCGGAGCGCATCCGATAGCCGACGCCGCGCACCGTTTCAATCACGCTGCCGAGATCACCGAGTTTCTTGCGCAGACCAAGAATCTGTACGTCGACCGACCGTTCGGTAACGGGGTAGTCCTTGCCACGGATGGCATCGATGATCCTCATACGCGAAAACACCCAGCCGGGGTTACGCGCGAGAAACTCAAGGATGGCGAACTCGGTTGCGGAGAGGGGAACGAGCTCCCCCTGGAGCAGTACCTCATGGCGCGATACGTCGATGGTAATGCCGTGAATGGAGACGTTTCCCTGCTGTGACGAGGCATCATTGGTGGTGCGCCGAAGGGCGGTGCGCACACGTGCCGCGAGCACCTTGGGACTGAACGGTTTGGTGATGTAGTCGTCCGCTCCCACCTCCAGACCGGCGACGATGTCGGAGTCCTCGGTGCGTGCGGTGAGCATCAGTACCGGTATGGAACGCGATTCCGGGTCGCGCTTGATTTTGCGGCATACGTCGACCCCATCCACACCGGGGAGCATCAGGTCGAGAATGATCACGTCAGGACGGTTGGTTCGAACCGAGTGAAGCGCATCCTCCCCCGTCTGCACCGTGGTAACGGAGTAGCCCTCCTTTTCCAGATTGTAGGAGATCAACTCCAGAATGTCGGGCTCGTCATCTACCACCAGAACTGTGTTCACGTTTGGCCTCTTTCTTGCGGCCGACCGCCGGTTCGGCGCACCCGGCTGCTGATTCAGCTTATTGATTGAGCTCTACGTATTCCGCACGTTCAACAAACACCACCCACTCGCACATGTTCGTGACATGGTCGCCGAGGCGTTCCAGGAAACGGTTCACAAACAGGAGATCGACACCGCGCTCGATTGTATCCGGCCGGGCTTGCACGATCCGCATGATTTCTCTCATGAGCTGAGCGTGCAGACGATCGAGTTGGTCGTCACGCGCGGCAACCGCCACGGCACGATCGGGGTTCTTTTCGACCCACGCGGTGAGCAAGTCGTGCAGCATCGAGATTCCGATCTCCGCCATTTCCCGAATAATCGGGAGGGTATGGATGTAATGAGAATCGGTGATGCTTCGGGCACGACGCGCAAGATGGCGTGCGTGATCACCAAGCCGCTCGAGGGTGGATGCAATCTTGATTGTCGTCACGAGCTCACGCAATCGGACACCAGTCGGCTGCTCATCGGCAATGAGTCGGGTGCACTGCTCTTCAACGGCGCGCTGCATCCGATCGATGTTTCGGTCGGATGCCACCACGGTGTCGGCGAGGACGTAATCCTTCATCTCAAGGGCCGAGAGACCTTTCCGTAACGCCTCTTCAACCAGCGTCCCCATCCGAAGAAGATCCTGGTGCAGTTGATCGACCGAACCGCTGGTGTGACGACCCAACCAGGTACCGCTATCGTACGACTGGTTTGCCGGCTTCATCATTCCCGCTCTCCTTCATCTGCCCCACAATCACTCCATCCGGTTATCTCAACGATACGGTACATCGGAAATGTTAAAATCCGATGAGCTTCGGTCCGTCATTCCCACGCGAATTCCTCACGTATTCGTGCCGTGAACCAGCCGTAGATCGCATCGATCCTATTCTGAAAACTTGCTTGCGCGCGGTCCATCATGCCGAACATGCCCAGAATGCGGACTCCGCATGAACCGTAGAATAAGAGCCCTTCCTCAACCGGGATAATCAGAAGGTGGATTTCCAGATTCTGCTCGCCGACCAACGGAATAATTCCGTACGACATGCGGGACTGGTTGATCATGCTGAGCCAGGTGAGTCCGTTCTGGACGCGATAGGTGAGGGCGTAGGTGTTGCGCCCGAACGTTGAGTCACGCTGAAACGCGTGGAGTGCGGCAAACGGTGGGATGTCGGACACAAAAACGTCTGGAACCCGACGGCGGTTCTGCGGATTGTCGATGGTGTACGACTCCAGAAAAAGCTCGCGCATCTGGTTTCGGCTCTCGGAGAAGTACTCGATCCCCTCCATGGTCGATACGGATCGCAGAATGTTATAGAGCCTCACCTGAAAATCGGGACGGGAGCGTACTTCAGGGGGTATCTGAAGCAGATAGAGGGCCTCCACCCCCAGTCGCGGGGAGAGCGTACGAAATCGTTCAACCAGCGGGGCAGAGAATTCGCTGGGCGGAAGAAGGGATATTTCCGTGTGATCGGAAAAGAAGGACGTCACGCGTTCGCCACGCGCCAGCGTCGTGCGGTCCGAATCGGACAATCCGGCCCGCCACGTCTCAATGCTCTGCGCTGCCACTGGTGTGGCCAACAGGAAGCCGAGGAGGGCACCGAGGATCAGCGTTGAAACCGTTTGATATCTCATGGTAGCATTGAATATACAACACGACTCCAGGAATTGCAGGGTACCATGGACAGGCTGATCGTTTTCACCGGAGGGGGCACCGCGGGCCATGTCCTTCCCGCTCGCGCGGTCATCGAACAACTCGCTTCCGACTCGTCGTTTCGATTCGCGTGGATCGGGTCGCGAAAGGGAATCGAGCGCTCGATGGTTGAATCGTGGGGGGTGCCGTATCACCCGGTTCCCAGCGGAAAACTTCGGCGGTACGTTTCGATCCGCAATGTGCTCGACCTTTTTTCCGTGGTTTTCGGCATACTGGTTTCGCTTGGGGTTCTTGCCCGTCTGCGACCGGTGCTGCTCTTCTCAAAAGGGGGCTACGTCTCCGTGCCGCCGGTGGTCGCCGCTCGAATCCTGGGAATCCCGGTATTTACCCACGAGTCGGATGTGCGTGCCGGGTTGGCAACGCGGATCAATGCGCGATTTGCTCAACGGGTGCTGGTGGCGTACGAGGATACCCGTGAAACCCTTGCCCCAGCCTATCGTGACCGGGTGGTGGTTACCGGCAACCCGGTGCGCGCCGCGGTTGCTCAGGGAGGGCGTGCGGAGGGTCTGGGCCTTCTTGGATTTTCCGGCGATCGCCCGGTCATTCTCTTCATCGGCGGGAGCCTTGGCTCTGCCCAGATCAACGAGTTGGTTGCCCTGCTCTTGCCGAAGCTGCACGCACAGTGCGACATTGTACATCAACGGGGAAACCATTCTCCCTCGCGACCGGATGATGATCACTATCGTTCCTTCGCGTTTGCCGCGGAAGCGTTCCCTCACTATCTCGCCGCGGCAACGGTCGTTGTGTGTCGCGCCGGCGCGGGAACCCTGTGGGAGCTTGCGGTGACCGGGAAACCGGCAATTCTGATTCCCCTGGGAACGGCTGGATCGCGTGGTGATCAGATCGACAACGCGCGATTTTTTGCGGCGCGCAACGCTGCCGTGGTTCTGGAGCCGCCCGACGCAGGGGCGGATCGGTTGCAGAGTGAGATCGAGCGGCTGCTCGCCGACCCCGCTCTGCGAGAAGAGATAGCCGGAGCCGTTTCGGACCTGGCTTCGGGAAACCCCGCGGCGACCATCGCCGGTCTGATCCGACAAGTTGTGCAGGAGGCGTGATTGGATTTTGTCGCTGTCGACATCGTTTTCACCATCATTCTTCTGTTTACCACCCTCCGGGCGGCACTGCGCGGGTTTGTGCAGGAGGTTCTCTCCGCTGCGGCGGTCATTCTGGGCATTGCGGCGGCGGTGCTGTTCTCGGGACTGGTGGCGGAGCTTCTTGAGACCAACTTTGGCCGCTCCATCTGGAGCCAGGTAGTCGCCTTTCTCGCGATCTTCCTGGTAGTCTATCTCGTGGTAAAGCTTTCGGAGCGCGCGCTTCGGAACCTCGTGGAACAGATCCACCTGGAAAGCCTCGATCACGCTCTGGGACTCTTTCTGGGACTGGTGGAAGGGATACTCATTGTGTTTGTGTTGATTCTTCTGATTCAGGTTCAGCCCATCCTTTCGCCGGCCCGCCTGCTGGACGGAAGCGTGTTCGCCCGGTTTCTGGTTCCATTTTTCCCGTACGCCTCGCAGTTCTTCAGCCGGCGGGTTGGCCATGTTTGAGAACGTGATCGGACAGCCAAAGGTTATCGCCTCAATTCGCGAGCAGATTCAGCACGACGAGCTTCCCCGCGCGATCCTCTTCTGCGGACCCGCGTACAGCGGAAAGCTCACGGCCGCCCTGGAAGTAGCCCGGGTTCTGGCGTGCACGGCCAAACCTCCCGGAGAATGGGGCTGCACCTGTTCGGCGTGTGTACAGCACCGGCGGTTGACGCATCCGCACCTCCTGATCACCGGGAGTCGGTACTTTGTGCAGGATATCGCGGCGTGCGCAGAGGCAATGCGAAGCGCCCCCATGGACGCGACGGTGTATCTCTTCGTGCGATCGGTACAGAAGCTGATTCGCCGGTTTGACCCCATTCTTTGGGACGGTGAAGAGGCGCGCCTGTCGAAGGTCCTGGGCCATCTGGAGTCAATCGGGGATGCCATGGACGGGATCGAACCCGGCACACCAGTTCCCGAGGGGAGCGAACTCGACGCTCGGATCACTCGAGTCATCGATGCCGCCGCGAAGACTGTCACGTCGATCAGCTCAGACAATATTCCCATCCACGTGATCCGAAACATCTCGTCCTGGGCCCGACTCTCCAGTCCTGAGCGGGGAAAGGTCGCGATCCTGGAAAATGCGGATCGGATGCACGACGGCTCGCGAAACGCGTTGCTCAAGATCCTCGAGGAGCCACCGGAAACGGTGACATTCATTCTGCTCTCCACAAATCCCGCGGCGCTGCCGGCAACCATTCGCTCGCGGGTACGACCCTACGCCTTCCCGGAGCGCTCGGAAGACGACGGTCGTCAGGTGCTCCAGAAGATCTTTCGCGATACCTCGGGGCACGTTCATTCCATTCGTCAGTACATCATGCAGAACGCTCTTCTGTCCAACACCGGCTTTGAAGCGTTGGCCCGGCGGTTTCTCGAGTTGGTTGTGGCCAATGAGTCCGCCCAGCCCGAGCAACCGCTTGAAGCGATTGCGGCGGAGGTTGCCTCGACGGCGGGGCGCGACGGGCATCGGTACTTTCTTGAGGAGCTGACCGGAGCGTGCCGTCGTATTCTGCTGAGCGAGCGCGGCGGTGAGACGGGCGCTGCGCTTCCCCTGTCGGTTCTGGAGGCGTGGAGCCGGGAAATTGCCCGCCACCAGCGCTACATGGAGACGCTGAATATGCGTCCGGAGACCGTGCTGCAGAGTCTGTGCCGTTCCATGAAGGAGCATCATGCGGAAGTTCATTGAGCGAGCAATCGACAAACTCGGCAAGCTCGATCATTCGCAGATACGTTCGCTCATCCTGGACCTTGCCGGCGAAAATGAGCGAACCCAGTTGGTGCTCGACTCAATGCGCGACGGGGTCATGGTCTGCGATACTCAGCACAACCTGGTGCTGGTAAACAAAACCGTTGAGCGGTTGATACCACTGAACGCACACGAGCCGCTGGAACGCCCGGTATGGGAATCCATTCAGGACCAGGAGATCAGCGCATTTGTCCAGCGGTCGCTGGTGAACCAGGATTCGGTGCATGATCGCGAGTTTACTCTCGATTCGGGCGGGACAACACGGATGCTCTCGTGCACCATTCTGCCGCTGGTGGGCTCGGGCACCATTCAGGGAACCATTCTTCATGTCCAGGACATCACCGAGAAGCGTGGCCGCGAGGCACGGTTGCGCCGCGCCGAGAGTCTCGCGTCGCTGACCACCCTTGCCGCCGGTGTTGCGCACGAGATCAAGAATCCGCTTGGTTCGATCGGTATCCACATTCAGCTCATGCAGAAGGCGCTGAAGCGCGATGAGGGCCGCGATGTTGATCGCGACCGCTTGGAGAGCTACCTTGAAGTTGTCAACGAAGAAGTCGACCGTCTTAACCGGATCGTGGTTGATTTTCTCTTCGCGGTGCGTCCAATCAACGTCCAGCTGGAGGAGCGAGATCTCAACGATGTCATCCGCGACCTGCTGAAATTTGTTCGCTATGAGTTGGAAGAGGCCAACATTGAGCTCACTGCCGAGCTCGATCCCGTGCTGGAGCCGATCGCCCTGGACGAGAAGTACCTGAAGCAGGCGTTGATGAACATGGTGAAGAACGCAATCGCCGCCATGCCCGAAGGCGGCACGCTCCTGGTGCAGACCAGCCGGCGCGGTGACGAGGTCGTCTTGCGCATCAGCGACAACGGCGTGGGGATGTCGGACGATGTCATGGGGAAGATCTTTGAGCCCTATTTCACCACCAAGGATTTTGGTTCCGGTATCGGACTGACCCTGGTGTACAAGGTGATCAAGGAACACATGGGCGAGATATCGGTGATTTC
>SLTF01000315.1 GCA_007130025.1 Spirochaetales bacterium
AACCGCCGGAAACTCCATGGGAAGATAATGCAGGCTCGTTCCTTCCATTCGAACGATCCCGTTGGGAATCACCACGTCACCGCGCTGAACCCTGGGGGAGAGCGACGCACAGGTGCCGATGCGCACGAATGTGTCCACCCCGATCTTGTGCAGCTCCTCCATGCAGATTGCGGAAGAAGGCCCACCAATTCCGGTAGACACCACCAGCACCTTTTCCCCGTCGAGATACCCTTCGTACGACGTGAACTCGCGGTGCTGAACCAGAAACCGGGCGTTGTCCATCTGGTCTGCAATTCGGGTACATCGATCCGGGTTCCCCGGAACGAATGCGTACTTCGCTGCCTGGTCTCGGCCAAGCTGAATGTGCATCTGTTTCTTTTCTTCCATAGTACCTCTCACGTGATGATTTTTCGGTATCGTCAGCGCGCACTCACATCGTACGGTACGCCAATCGCAGCAGGTGCCGCCGATTCGCCTCGGGAAAGCGACAGCACAACGAGAGTTGCAACGTACGGAAGCATGCGATAGAACTCAGCTGGAATGAACGAAATTTCAGCGAGAAACGGAATCCCCGAGAATGCGGAAGCGATCGTCTGCATCAACCCGAAAAAAAACGATGTCGCAATGATCCGTTTGATTTCCCAGCGGCTGAAGACCAGGACGGCAATCGCGAGAAATCCGTACCCCGACACGCTCGCGCTGAACTCCACCGACGTAGGGATAAAAAAGATGATCCCGCCCAAGCCGGCGAGCCCGCCGGAGATCAATACTCCCGCGTACCGGATTCGGCTCACCTTGACTCCCGCCGCGTCCAGCGCGTGCGGGTGCTCGCCGCTTGCGCGAAGCCGCAAACCGAACCGCGTCTTCTTGATGACAATCAGACTGACAACGAACACAGCGATCGCAACGTAGGTCGTGATATAGGCCCGTTGAAAAAGTACCGGACCCAGAATGGGAATGTCGGCGAGTACCGGAACCACGGGAATGAAGAACCGCTGCCGAAACGGAATCAGTTCGCTCGGTGTCACCTCTTTGGCAACGAATACCGCCACCGCAGGAGCCAGGATGTTGAGCGCCATGCCGCTGATCGCCTGGTTTGCCTTCATGGTGACCGAGGCGTACGCGTGCATCAATCCAAGGAACATACCCGCAAGGGTCGCAAGACCCATGGCAATCGCAAGGGCATACTGACCGCTCATTCGCCCGGTGAACAGGAAGAGAAACAGGATCCCCACGAATCCGCCGAAGATCATCATGCCTTCGAGTGCAATGTTGACGATTCCCGACCGTTCCGAGAAGAGCCCTCCAACGGCAACAACCATCAGCGGCATTGAAAAAAACAACATCTGTTGAAGGAGAAAGATCACGGCTCCCCCTCTCGAGTCAGTTTTCGAAATACCTTTACCGCGAGTGACTCAAACACCAGAGACAGTGCACTGAAGTAGACGATCATTCCGGTAATCACATCAATGACCTCCGGAGCCAGATCGAACAGCTGCATGGTCTGTCCGCCGACAATGAGATAGCCAAAAAACAGTCCGGCGAGAAACACACCGATTGGCTCCTTCAATCCCAACAGCGCGACCGAAATCCCCATGAACCCTTCGGTCGGCATCGTGTCGTGGACTTTCAGGAACGTGAGTGAGTCGCTGAGGAAGATTCCGGCTCCTGCGGCACCGGCAAGTGCTCCAGCGACCATCATCGCGATCACGATACGTCGCTTCTCGTCGATTCCGGCGTATCGACTCGCGTGACGGTTCAGTCCAACCGCCTTGAGCTCGAACCCCAGCACGGTTTTGTTGAGAAGGATATAGATCAGAACGGTCGCCACCACCGCCACTACGAAGGCGCCCTGGATATTTGAGCCGGCAAAAACTCGATCAAATCCGAACTTCGGGATGATACCACCACGAGGAACGGGCAGCGACTCGTTGTTCAACGAGTTGTATATGTTGCGACGGACGAGAAAATTCACCAGAAAGAGGGCGATATAGTTCATCATGATGGTCGATACAACCTCGTGAACACCCTTGTACGCTTTCAGGATACCTGGTATTACGCCCCAGAGCGCTCCAGCGATCACCGCTGCCGCAAGTCCGACAACCCATGCAAATGGCCCAAGGAACGTCCAGCGAATCGCAATGTGAAGCGCAGCGTACGTCCCAAAAAGCAGTTGTCCGGTCGCGCCAATGTTGAACAGACCCGTCTTGAACGCAAATCCAACCGACAGGCCGGTGAGAATGATGGGTGAAGCGAAGTACACCACGTTGCCAACCGAGCGCAGACCCCGCCGAAACCCGGCGAAAAGCATGGTGTTGAACGCCGCCCACGCCTGGCCTGGGTTGGTGATGGAGAGCACAATCAGTCCAGTGAGTAAGCCTGCTACGATCGCCAACAGCGATGAGTAGACCCGAAGCATTTCCATGGAACGCCATTTGGGCGTTCGGTTTGCGGGATCAGGCACGGGTTGCCCCACGTAATGCCCCCGACATATACAGTCCGAGTTCCTCGTACGTTGTCGTGGCCGGATCAAGCTCCCCTACCAGTTCACCCTCGTACATCACGAGGATCCGATCACTGATGCTCATCACTTCGTCGAGTTCCAACGAAACGACCAGCACTGCTTTCCCTTTGTCACGTTCAGATATGATCTGTTGGTGCACGTACTCGATCGCACCGACATCAAGGCCACGGGTTGGTTGCACTGCGATGAGCAGGTCCGATGATCTCGATATTTCACGCGCGAGGATCGACTTCTGTTGGTTTCCACCGGACATGCTGCGAGCAAGGGTTTTCGCACCCTGACCACTCCGAATATCAAACTGTTGGATCAGTTTCCGAGCGTTCGCGGTGATCTCATCGAAGCGCAGAAACCCGTTGCGCTGGAAGCGAGGGAGAAAATACTCCTGAAGAACGAGATTGAACTCAAGGGGATAATCGAGCACGAGCCCGTGCTTGTGCCGATCTTCCGGAACGTGCGAGATTCCCGCCACGGTTCGCTGTCGAATCGACATGTTCTCAATCGGCGTGTCGCGCAGGAGAATCCGCCCAGAGGATTGCGGTATCATTCCGGCCAGTGCAAACACCAGCTCGGTCTGCCCGTTGCCGTCGATGCCGGCAACAGAGACAACCTCTCCCTCACGGACCTGAAAACTCACCTCGTTCAGAATTGGCTTGTGTGAGTGCTTCGTGTGGTAGTTCAGACGCTCCACCGTCAGCACCGGCTCTCCGACCTTTGGTGGTTCTTTCTGGACGGAAAAGTCCACCGTGCGCCCCACCATCATATTGGAGAGTTCCTGCTTGGTGGTATCGGCGATTGCGACCGTGCCCCGGTTCTTCCCCAGCTTCAATACCGTGCATCGGTCCGCGATACTCATGATCTCGTCGAGCTTGTGCGAGATAAAGACGATGGAGCGACCTTCATCTCGAAGTTGCCGTATCACGCGCATCAGATCTTGTATCTGTTGCGGGGTCAGAACGGCAGTTGGCTCGTCAAGAATGATAATGTCCGCTTTTCGAAAGAGAACCTTGAGGATCTCTACGCGCTGCTGCATACCCACGGAGATATCACTGATACGGGCGTCCGGGTCGACGTCGAGGGAGTATTCGCGACTCAACTCCGTAATGCGTCGGCGCGCCTCGCTTGTGTGGACAATACCACGGCGCACATCCTCCACTCCGAGAATGACGTTCTCTGTAACCGTGAAGTTCTGGACCAGCTTGAAGTGCTGATGCACCATTCCCAGTCCCAGTTCGTACGCATGACTGGGGCTCCGGATTTCGACGGGCCTACCAGCCAACACTATCTGTCCGGCATCCGGTTGGTAGATGCCGAACAGGTTGTTCATCAGGGTAGACTTTCCGGCTCCGTTCTCGCCGAGAAGCGCGTGAACCTCGCCGGATCGGAGATCAAACGACGTTTTGTCGTTGGCCACCACTCCCGGGAATGCCTTGGTGATTTCTTTCATCTCCAAGACGGTAGTCATGAATCATCACCCCGGGAGTGGCGCACCATGAGGATCAGTTGACCACGGTCACCCGTGTCCGCTGAAGGCCAAGATCGCCGGGTATGCCGAGGGTGTGACTCGAAGGGATCTCAATTTCGCCCGAAATCATTCGCTGCAGCAGCGCGTCATAATCGGCGCGGGTAAACCGCCGGAATCGCGAGAGATTCTCAGGGATCCCAACGCCCTCTTCGGCGGCGGTGAGGGTGATCGCCTCGCCTCCGCGAAACGTTCCAGCGTAAAACTCGCTGATCGCCTGATACACGGACACTCGCAACTGCTTGAGCGACGATGTCAGAATGACCGGCGAGAGATCCTGTTGGTCCACATTGGCACCGATCACCCATTTGCCGGAAAGTTCCTCCGCAGCACTGATGGCGTTATTGATTGCACCACCGGCTGCGACAAAGATGACTTCGGTGCCTCCGTTATACCACGTTGATGCAAGGGTCTTGTTCTCGGGGCGGGCGTCAAAGGTACCCAGGTAACGGTACATCATCGTCACGTCCACGTTTTCCTGCCGAGCCGCGTACTCGGCTCCCAGAATGTACCCCACTCCAAAGCGAACCACGGCCGGGACACTCACGCCGCCGAAGAACCCGAGATTTCGAAATCCCTCGCGAACCGCGGCGTATCCAACGATGAAGCCCGCCTGTTCCTCCGCATAAAAGATGGAGAGGGTGTTCGGACCAACCTCGCTTACGCCATCGCGAGCGGGGCGGGCGTCAAGGATGACGAACCGAATATCGGGAAACTCTTCTTGCGCGATGAAGACCGGTTCGGAAAACGCGAAACCCGGTGTCACAATCAGTCGTGCCCCAGCTTCAGCGGCCAGACGAATCGCTTCCAGTCGGGCCGAGCCGGAGTTCTCTGCGGGTCGGAAGAATCGATGGGTTATGCCGTTTTCTTCGGCGTACTGAACGACCCCTTCCCATGCTCCCTGGTTGAACGAGCGGTCGTCAACGGGGCCGTGGTCGGTGATCAACGCCAGCTCAAACGTTGGCTGAGCAGCCTGACTCCCCCCGGCAAACAGTGGCCCAATTGCAATTGCGGCCAGCAAAACGATCAGCAGTCCTTTTCTCATAGTATCCCCCTTATTTTCATCGTGCAATCGTTATCACGATTCGCAGTATACGCTAACACGAATAAAGATGCACGGTCAATGATCAGTGAAATTCTCACTCGACGGATCGGTATCTCAGTCCGGTCTTGCGTTCTGTGTCCAAGAGCATCCGCTCGGCGATTTCGTTCGCTCGATGAAACAGCTCCTGCTCATCCTCGTTTACGAGGCATCCGCCGCGTACCAGAACTCTGCCGTTGACCATCGTCAATTCCGCACGAGGCCCGGAACCACAGAAGAGGATCGCCGATGCCGGGTCGCTCATCGCACCGGCATAATCGATCTTGTCCAGCCGGAACAGCGCCAGATCCGCAGCTGCCCCCTCGCAGATTCTCCCAATCTCCGGCTGCCCCAGAATGGTGGCTCCTCCCGTTGTTGCCATCTTAAGCACCTGCCGTGGCGGCATGGAAGAAACGCCGGTACCTACCCGGTGAACCAACAAGGCCATCTGCATTTCGCGTGTCATGCTGGAGGCGTCATTGCTCGCGCTACCGTCAACGGCAAGACCCACCGGCACACCGGCTTCCAGCATGGCGGGAATTGGCGCGATGCCGGAACCCAGGCGCAGGTTGGATGATGGACAATGAGCAATGCCGGTACGGGTCTCGGCAAGCCTGCGGATCTCCTCGTCATTGAAATACACCCCATGGGCGAACCAGACGTCTTCGCCAATCCAGCCCGTCTGCTCCATATACTCCAGAGGCCGAACGCCGTGAGTCTGAAGACAGAACTCCTCCTCATCCATCGTCTCGCAGAGATGGGTGTGGCAGCGGACCCCTCGGCTTCGGGCAAGGGCTGCCGTTTCGGCAAGCAGTTCCGTAGTGACCGAAAACGGAGAACATGGAGCGAGAATGATGCGACACATGGAAAAGGGATCAGGATCGTGGTACGCAGAGATCACTCGGTCACAGTCGATCAGAATCTCCTCGGCCGACTGCGTGAGATCATCCGGTGGAAGCCCTCCGTCTGAACGTCCACGGCTCATACTGCCCCGGGTTGGATGAAATCGAACGCCCATCTCGCGAGCAGCGCGTATCTCAACGTCGAGCAGTTCCGCCGACGCGTGTCTGGGGAATACGTAGAAGTGATCGGTTGTCGTCGTGCAGCCCGACAACAGCAGCTCCCCCACGCCAATCCGGGTAGATACGTCGACGGCCTCCTCGCTCAGCTCGCGCCAGATTTCGTACAAACCTATCAACCAATCAAACAGCTTGGCGTTCTGCACTCGCGGAATGTTTCGGGTAAGGGTCTGATAGAGGTGATGGTGCATGTTGATGAAACCCGGATACGCGACACACCAGGAACCGTCGATCACCTCGATTCCCTCGGTATGTGCCAGCTGTTTGACGCGTGGGTCGTCAGCGCTCATCACCGCGGATATCCGGTGACCTTCGACGAGAATGGCTCCGCCGTGAATATCCTGCTCACCATCAACCATCGTGACGAGTGTGTGGATGTCTCGAATCAAATAGGTGCTCATACCAGTTCAGCTCGCATTCTTCAGGTTAACGTGAGCGTACCAGTGTAACGCACGGTGCACAAGTGACCCGTCTCAGCGGCGAGGGGCCGCGACTACACCAGGATGACAGTATCCGAATAGCGAGCCACCACCTCGTCGTGGGTGACGAGTCGAAGGGGCTCAGAGAGCGCCTGCGCCACGAGCATCCGGTCGAACGGATCTCGGTGGATCGGCTCGAGCTGCATCACCGTGTGTTCCGGAGTGATGGGCAGCTCACGGTACCCGGCGCGACGAAACCAGTGCAGCGCTTCAGCGCCCGATACAGGCATCGCGTCACTGCGAATTGAATGTTTGATGGTGATCTCCCACACCGATGCCGCGCTGAAGAACACCTCGTTGTGCGTGTCTTCGATCAGGTGGCGCGCCGCGTCGGGCAATAGATTGTCCGCGGTCACGGCCCACAACAGAAGATGAGTATCGAGCAGCAGCCTCATTCAATGACATCTCCACCGAATAGCCGGGAAAGTTCCCCGTACGGAGAGTCTATGTCGGCGGGTACTTCAAAAACGCTCTCGGCGACGCCGATTCGCTTCGTCGGCCCATCGGCGGTTTCTTCTTCCCGATACGCCCTGAGCCTCGCGACCGGGCGACCATGACGAGCGATGATGATTTCATCAACCCGCTGATCTTCGAGGTCAGCGACGAGTCTCGACAGATGGGTCTTCGCCTCAAGCATGTTTACGGACTGCATAACGCTCCCCGGTCGCCTTCCGGCGAAAAATCTGACTAATATTAGTTCGTTTTTTCGACGATGTCAATATCCCGGTTTCACGACCGCAATATCATTGAGCGTCTCCTCACTCACTCTCGCTGTTCTGAAGGAAATGCGCCGTCTCGGTGAAGAATCCGTCCATCGGCGCGCGAAGATCCTCGGGGATATGCACCTCTTGCATCGCGGCGCGCATGTGGGCGAGCCATCGCTCCACCATGGGCCGAGTGATGGAAAAGCGCGCGTGACGGGCGCGCAGAGCGGGAGCCCCCTTGCGCTCGCTGTAGCGGGGTGGTCCGCCGAAGCGCTGCACCAGAAATTCCGACAGGTTCTGAATCGCACTCTCCATGTCGTCGGGGAACATCGACCGAAACTGCGGATCGTCGTCGGCATAGACGCGCAGGTAGAACGCGCGCACGAGTGCCTCGATCCGATCGGGGCCGAGGACGGCGCAGATGTTCATTCGGTGAAGGGGAATCATGCTCACGACCAAACTCCAACGCCGATCCTATCGGGTTACCGTGGCAACGGGAAGCCGCATCCTCTGAAGATCTGGATGCAAAATGATTCTTGACGATGCATGGTGAATCGCCTAAGTTTGAGTGTCCGGAAAAAAGGAGTATCAAATGAAAAGAAGAACTCACCTTGCACTGGTTGCCGCGGTAGTGGTGATTGGCGCGCTGGTCATTGCCGCGGGGAGTCCGCCGGAAACAACCCAAGCCGACGATACCGGCCTGCACCGCACGCCGCAGGATCCCCGGCTGGTCAACCCGGGGCAGCTCACCGTGGGAACCGGAACGCCGGTCTATCCGCCGTGGATGCTGCACGATGACCCTGCCCGCGGCGAGGGGTTTGAGAACGGCATGATCTACGCGCTTGCCGAGGAGCTCGGATTTTCCCGGGACCAGGTCGTCTGGGAGCGTGAACTCACCTTTGATCAGACCATCGCCCCCGGTCCAAAACCGTTCGACTTCTCGATCCGCCAGATTTCGGTAACCGCGGAGCGGCAGCAGATCGTGGATTTTTCCATCGTCTACCTGCAGCCGGACAAGGCGGTGATTGCGCTGCCCGATAGCCCGGTCATTAGCGCGCGTTCCTTTGCCGATCTTCGCCGGGCACGCTGGGGTGCAACCATCGGAACCACCGATCTCGACTACCTGGAGCGAATCCTGGGGATCCAGGGTGCGGCGGTCTTTGACGATCAGGCCGGCACCTTCCAGGCGCTGCAGGCCGGACTCATCGACGCAACCGTGGCTGCCCTCCCCAGCGCCCTCTTCGTAACGGCTGTGCAGGTTCCCGCCGCGGAGATCGTCGCGCTGTTGCCGCCCGACCCAAACGACAACGGACACGGGTTGCTGTTTGAACAGGGCAACCCGCTGGTCGATTGGATCAACGAGGGGCTGCAGGCGATCATCGATCGCGGCGTGGTCAACGATCTCATCAATCAGTACCTGTTGCCCGACGGGGATATTCCCGAGATCAGTCGGTGATCGGAGAGGAACGACGG
>SLTF01000027.1 GCA_007130025.1 Spirochaetales bacterium
AGGGCGCGGAGGTAATCGCCCGGCCACCACGGGCCGCGTTCATCCTTGTGCTTGAAGTACGCGTGTTTCACTTCGGTGAACATGTCGCCACCGATGCCGTCGGTGCCAAGCGCAAGGTTTCGGTAGCGCGGCAGGCGGGTGTTGTACCCAACCCCATTGTTCATGTTGCTGCGTGCATTGTGTACCAGAAACCCATCGCGCTCGTTGAAGAGATCGATCTCCGCGTCGCTCAGGTAGATCCCGTGCGCGAGGATTGTCTTCTCGTTCAACAGACCAAACCGGTCGAGGCGGTCCATGATGTCCGCGCCATAGGTGAGATGGGAGTGGCTCACGTCGAAGGCGTCCTCTCCCACGTGGAGGTGCAGTCCCCGCCCGGTTGAGCGGATCGCGTCGGCCATCGCCTCGAGGCCTTCGTCCGGCAGGGTGCACGGCGCATGACCGCCGATGTGGGCCTCTACCAGACCGCTCCACCTGCCGGCAGCTTTGTCTGCATCGATGCGACGGGCAAAGGTGATGTTCTCTTCCACGCCGGCGAGCATGTCGGCGCGGCCGTGGCGGTCGGTCACCTCGTAGCAGGTGGCGCCCCGGATGCCAACGCGCTCAAAGGAGCGAGCCAGCGCATCCAGTGATCCGCGTATCGCGTTGGGTGACGCGTTGTGATCGATGACCGCCGTGGTTCCCGCCCGAATCGCGTCCAGGTTGCAGACCAGGCCCGAGAGGGAGAGGCTCTCTTCGGTGGCGGCGCGATCGAGCCGCCACCAGAGGTTCTTGAGGATGCTCATGAAGTCGGGCGTTGGTCCGATTGTCGCCATGATCCCGCGGGCGAGACCCGAGTAGTAGTGATGGTGGCTGTCGACAATGCCGGGATAGAGCAGACGTCCCGAGGCATCGATGGTCCTGACCGTACCGTCGGTTCCCGATCGGGATGAAGCCGTCACGGCCTGGGCCGCATCGGCGCCAACCGCCACGATGGTGCTGCCGTCTACCAGCAGATCGAGGTTTTCCCGCACGCGCGGAGGATCAAACTCAACGCCGGTTGCATTGCGGATCAGAATCATCGCATCGCCTCCATTGGTTCAAAGAGCGAGGGCCGTTCGCGATAGAGCAGCGCGAAGAGCCGGTCGAAGCGGGCCACCGCGGGGTCGGGAGCCGACAGCACCGCGGAGAGCGGTCGACTGCTCACGCTGCCGCCGTACCGGGCAACCAGAACGTCACCCTCGACCAGCCAGCCGTCGTTGTTGCTTGCGTCAAAGTCCTCTCGAGCGCTGAAAACCGTTGGCTTGTCGCGGTAGGGGACGTTCTGGTCCCAGGGGCAGAAGTGGCCGCAGTTGCCGCACTCGTTGCAGTAGGCATCCAGATGGACGATCTGGAAGGGATCGCTGAACAGCGGATCTCCCGAGGTGGAAACGGTGATGTTCGCGCGGTTGGGACAGACTTCGACGCAGCGGTTGCAGACGAAGCTGCAGTCGAGGCAGCGCTCGTACTCGCGCTGGGCAAACGCTCGCGCGTCGTGGTAGCGGTGCGCGTCGGGCTGCAGCGTCACCGTGGCCTTGCGCACGCCAATCTGTGCCAGGCGCGCTTCTCGATCGAGGCCCTGCACCGCGGTGAGTCCCACGGGTTCCGGCCGCGCCGGAAGCGCCGGGATGCCGGCAGCGCGGCGAGCCTCGTCGTCGCGGCGGGTGATGGCGTCGGCCGCGCGGCGCCCCGACGCGATGCAGCGAACCACCGTCGAGGGGCCGGTGAGCGAGTCGCCGCCGAGATAGACGTCGGCGAGCGCGGTCTCGAGGGTCTCAGCGTCGGTATGCAGTCGCCCGTCCTCACCAACGGGGATGCCCATGCGAGCGAGGGCCGCGGTATCGGCGCGCTCGCCCACCGCCGTGATCAGGGTGTCGGCAGCGAGTTCTTCCGTTTCGGCGGTCGCGATGGGGCGGCGGCGGCCGCTCCCGTCGGGTTCACCAAGCTTCATGACACGCGCCGTGATGGTTCCGTCCTGAGAGATCGCCTCGGGATTGCGCAGAAAGTGAAACCTCACGCCATCGGCCCGGGCGTTCTCGTACTCTTCGAGGTCGGCGGGCATCTCTGACTCGGTGCGGCGGTAGAGCACGTCCACCGTGTCCACATGGGGCAGGTTCATCGCCGCGCGCGCGGCGTCCATCGCGGTGTTTCCGCCACCAACCACCACGACGCGGCGGCCGACTTCGAGCGGCAGCTTGTTGCCGCGGAAATTCCAGAGAAAGTCCAGAGATCGCACCACGCGCGAGCCGTCGCCGGAGAGGTCGATTTCGTTCCCTACCTCGGCCCCGATGCCAACAAACACCGGACCGAAGCCCTCCGAGCGCAGCGCTTCGATGGAGAGGTCGGAATCAACCCCAAAGCGAAACTCTACGCCGGCCTCTTCGATGAACTCGATGTCGCGCTCGATTGCTTCCACCGGCAGGCGGAACTCGGGGATGACGTTGCGCACCACCCCGCCGGCGTGCGCCTCGCGCTCAAACACCGTTACGGGGAACCCCGCGCGCGCCAGAAAGTACGCGGCCGAGAGCCCCGCAGGTCCCGCGCCAATCACCGCGCAGCGCGTCCGTCGCGCCGTCGCACCCGATTCCGGGGCACCGCGGCGACGCCGGGATCGATACTCCTGGTCACCCTTCTGCACCGCGATCTTCTTCAGCTCACGGATGTTGAGACAGCCGTCGTGGTCGAGGCGCGAACAGGCGTACTGGCACTGATGGTCGCAGATATGCGCCGTTATGGCCGGCAGGGCGTTGCGCTCGGCAATCAGCTCAAGGGCATCCGCGTAGCGCTCCTCGCCCACCAGGCGGATGTACTCCGGTACGTGCTGCCCGATGGCGCACGCGGAGACACAGGGCGCCTGATAGCAGTCGGTCACCGGGAGCGTGCCGCTGATGCGCACCTCGTCGGTGCCGCGATGGCGCTTGTGCACCGTTGGATCGATCAGGGCTCGCTCCGCGAGCGTCCACAGCCCGTCCACGTCCACACCGGCCGACGGCCACACGGCCACCCCCTCGAGCTCGCGCGCGATCTGCACCTGCCGCGTGTAGCCGCCGGGCTTCAGAAGCACGGTGCAGAGCGTCAGCGGGCGAATGCCGGTTCTCAGCACGTCGGCCGCGTTGTGAACGGTGATTCCCCCGCAGTAGGAAATCGGGAGGTCTCCGGCGAACTCACGCGAGATGCGAGCCGCAACGTTGATCGACAGCGGATAGAGCGCCCGCCCGGAGAGATACATCTGATCGCCGGGGAGTTTTCCGCGCGTGTTATTCACCGCGAGCGTGTTGGTCAGCTTCACACCAAACCCTACGTTCCGGTCCGCCGCCGACGCGCGAAGCCGCTGCAGGATGGCGACCGCGTCGTCCCACTGCAGGTCGTGGGCAAAGCCGGCTTCGTCGAGCTCCACCGACTGGTAGCCGAGGCCGTCGAGCATGGTCCGGACGTCGCGAAGCCCGAGCAGCGTGGGGTTGAGCTTGACGAAGGTATCGATCTGCTGGTCGGCGATCATGTGCCGGCAGATCGCCTCGATCTCGTCCGGCGGGCAGCCGTGCATGGTCGAGAGGGTAACGCTGGAACAGAGCGGCGCCGATGAGCGCGTTCGAACGCGCTCGAGGCCGTCGGCCGAAAGCGCGAGCCCCGTTCCGGCGAGCAGCGGCCGGATGGTCCGATCGAGCCGGTCGATCATGCGTGCAATGCGCGGATCGGCCTCGCGACCGGTCATTCGCGCGAGGTACTGCTGCATGCGCTCGCTCTGGATACCCTCCATGTTGTAGCCGACGCTCATGTTGAAGGCAAACGATCGTCGGTCCGGGTTGGCGGCGAGGCCAAAGAGCTCCTCGATTACGTGCAGGGCAATCCATGCGCGGGCGTACTCGAGCCACGCGTTATCGAGGCTGAGCTCGGTGGACCACTCCACGTTGTACGCTTCGTCGGCGGCGTCGATACACGGCTTGTCGATCTCAAGCGCATCGAGGATCTGGACCGTCTTGAGCTCGATGAACCGGCTTCCCGTCAGGTAGGCCGAAACAATGTTCTGCGCGAGCTGGGTGTGGGGTCCGGCTGCGGGACCGAGCGGCATCTCCACGCGCTCGCGCATGATATCAAGCGTGCGCGCTACGGCTGCGCGGTACCAGAGCGTCTCCGGCAGGCCAAAGATCGACCGCCGGGCGCGGTACTCCTCACATATCCGGGCCAGAAGCCCCTCGAGCGGCAGCAGCCGCATGGCATCGGTCATGGTGGTTCCTCTCGAACGCATTGTATCACCGGCGGGCCAATTGGGGTATGCGATACAAGGAATTTGCCCGCGATGGTGCCAAAATTGTGCTTCCGACCGAAGCTCCGAGCTTCTCAGCGCACCGGTTTTGGACTATGATACAGACTATGATCGTACGAAACGCCCTGCTCGCCCTCCCCGGCCGTGACCAGCCCGTCCCCGGAAGTCTGCGCGTTGAAGACGGAGTGATTCGCGCGATAGAGGCGGATCCGCACGCCGGCGGCGACGGAGAGATTATTGATGCGGAAGGCCTTCTGGTGCTTCCCGGCGCCATCGACCCCCACGTGCACTTCTTCGACCCCGGCTACACCCACAAGGAAGACTTCTACCACGGAACCGCCGGCAGTGCGTCCGGCGGGGTAACCACCGTCATCGACATGCCGGACACCTCGGAGCCCGCTGCGATCGACGCGGCCCACATCGAGGCGAAGCGCGAAGCGGTGTCCACCCGTGCGGTGATCGATTTTGGCTTCTTCGGCGGAATCTCCGGCGCGCTCTGCGACAATCGGCTCGAGCAACGCATCGCCGAGATGGCTCCGCTGGTCTGCGGCATCAAGACCTACGAGACCTCCGGCGCCGTTCACTTTCCGCGCGTCTCCCACTACCAGTACACAAAGATTCTTCCACTGACCCGCAAACACAACGCCATTGTGCTGGTGCACGCCGAAGACTGGGATTACGTGGGCAACGCCATGGCCGACGCCCGCGCCGCGGGAGACGGAGGCATGGCCTTCTACCGCTCACGCCCTGAAATCGCCGAGGTGCTCTCGGTCTTCTGTGTGACCGAAATCGCGGAAACGGTTGGTGCCCAGATGCACATCGTTCACCTCGGCGTCGCGCGCGCCGCGGAGATCGTTGCCGGCAGGCGCTTCTCCACCGGCGAGGCGTGTCCGCAGTACCTGGAGTTTGACTGTAACGACTTCGAGCGCATCGGAGCGCCGCTCAAGATCACCCCTCCGGTGAAGGGGCCCGAGCAGAAGGAGGCACTCTGGCAGATGCTGGCCGACGGCCGCATCGATTTTGCCGCCTCCGACCACGCACCGGGCACGGTGGACGAGAAGTCCACCGGCAGCATCTGGACCGACTACTCCGGCATCCCCGGCGGACCGGTGCTCTTCCCCTACGTGTTCTCCGAAGGCTACCGCGCCGGCCGCTTCGGACTCGCCCGACTGCTTCGCGTCTGCAGCGAGGCGGCCGCCGAACGCTACCGCCTCGCCGATCGCAAGGGAGCCATCGCGGTGGGCAGGGACGCCGATCTGGTCTTCGTGGACCCGGACGGGGAGACCGTGATCGACGCGTCGACGTCGCTCTCCAAGGGACGAGTGACCCCATGGCAGGACAGGAAGCTCAGGGGGCGGGTCGAGCGGACGATGGTGCGGGGCCGCACCGTCTACCAGGCCGGCAAGGGCATTACGGTGGATCCGGGAACCGGAGCGTTCCTGAAACCGAACCGTTGACGGCGGTTTGAAGAAACCGCGCAACAGCGAGTCGATACAACGAGAGGAGAACAGATCACCATGGCAACGCATGAACAGGTTCGGCAGCTTGCAGAACGCTACGCAGACGATACCACTGCCATTCTGGCCAAGCTGGTACAGACCCGGTCCTTCGGCGGAGAAGAGGGCGCCGTCCTCGCGGAAATCGAGTCGATGTGCCGCGGCTACGGATTCGACGAGGTTCGCTATGACGGCCTTGGCAACCTCATCTGCCGGATCGGCGAGGGTTCCAAATCGATCGCGTTCGACGCCCACGTCGACACGGTGCTCGTTGGTGACCCAAGCCAGTGGACCCGCGATCCCTTCTCGGGCGTGGTGGAAGACGGCTGGCTGCACGGGCGCGGCTCCTCGGACCAGAAGGGCGGCGCTGCCTGCATGATCACCGCCGGGCGTATCCTGAAAGAGCTGGGATACACCGGCCCGTACGCGATCTACTTCACCTTTACGGTCTTTGAAGAAGACTGCGACGGCATGTGCTGGCGCTACATCATCGAAGAAGAAAACCTGAAACCCACCTTCGCGGTCTCCACCGAGCCGACGAGCTGCCGCCTCTACCGTGGACAGCGCGGGCGCATGGAGATGGAGGTGCACTTCAAGGGCGTCTCCTGCCACGGCAGCGCACCCGAACGCGGCGTGAACGCCTCGTACAAGGCGGCACGCACCATCCTGGCACTCGAAGAACTCAACGCCGGCCTCCCGCCGGACGACGACGGCTTCCTGGGCAAGGGCACGGTGGTTGTCAGTCAGGTGAAGGCGCATGGCCCCTCGCAGTGCGCGGTGCCCGACCTCGCCGAGCTCTACCTGGACCGACGCCTGACGTGGGGTGAGACCAAGGAGTTCGCGGTGCAGCAGGTGATGGAACTGGGCAAGGGAGAGATCGAACGGGTTGAGGTTCCCTACTACACCAACACCAGCTGGAAGGGCACCACCTACGGGCAGGAACTCTACTTCCCCACCTGGAAGATCCCCGCCGATCACCCGCTCGTGCAATCGGGGGTAGCCGCCTACAACGGACTCTACGGAAAAGATCCCGTCGTGGACAAGTGGACCTTCTCCACCAACGGTGTCTCCATCTGCGGTATGCACCAGGTTCCGCTGATCGGATTCGGACCCGGCGATGAAGACCAGGCTCACGCTCCCAACGAGAAGTTGCGCGTGGCCGATCTTCCCATCGCCTCGGCCTTCTACGCAGCGCTTCCCTACGCGCTTCCGGAGTAAGAGCGCACATGAGGAGGCCGCCATGGGCACCACCATCGAACTGAGACTGAACGGAACCCCCGTCCGCGCGGAGGTTTCGCGCACAGCGACGCTGATCGATTTCCTGCGCGATGAGCGCAGGCTCGTGGGAACCAAAAACGGTTGCGGAGTCGGTCAGTGCGGAAGCTGCACCGTTCTGGTGAACGGTGAGGTCCGCCGCGCCTGCGTGACCCGTGTAGAGGATCTTGATGGCGCCGACGTTGAAACAATCGAAGCGATGGCCCCCGGCGGCAGCCTTCATCCCATTCAGCAGGCGTTTGTGGACGAAGGCGCCGTGCAGTGCGGCTTCTGCATCCCCGGCATGGTGATGGCTACGCGTGCCCTGCTCGCTGCAAACCCGCAGCCTACAGAGCCGGAGATCCGCGCGGCCCTCGACCCGAACCTCTGCCGCTGTACGGGCTACGCCGCCATCGTGCGCGCGGTACAGCGTGCCGCCGGCGTGCCGGTGACTCCCGCGGCCGGTGAGCCGGCAACCGGACGTCACGGCCCGGCGGCCGAGACGACAACCGAAGTACCGGGACTCACCACTCCGCCGGAGCGGGTGGTGGGCCAATCGGTGCTCAAGACCGATGCCCTCGCCAAGGTGACCGGAGCTCCCGTTTTTTCCGATGACTACACCGCACCGGGTACGCTCTACGGCGCCCTCGTGTTCAGCGAGCATGACCACGCCCGCCTGGCCGCGGTGCACACCGCCGAGGCGCAAGCAGCCGATGGAGTCGTGCGCGTCTTCACCGCGGCCGACATCCCGGGGCGAAACGGCTTTGGCCTGCAGCTGCCCCACCAGCCGGTGCTCGCCGGCGACGTCGTGCGTTACCGCGGGGAACCAATCGCCCTGGTGGTGGCCGAAGGCGCCCGGCAGGCGCGCCGTGCAGCCCGTCTGGTGCGCGCGGAATACGAAGCGCTCCCGGTTCTGCACTCACCCGCCGAGGCTCTCGCCGAGGGCGCCCCGCAGCTCCACCCTGAGGGCAACCTCGCGGAGACGGTGCGCTTTCGTCGCGGCGATCCCGACGCGGCGTTCGCATCGGCAGACCTGATCGTAGAAGGCGAGTACCACACGCACTCCAACGAGCACGCCTACCTCGAGCCTGAGAGCTGCCTTGCGCTTCCAGGCGCGATGCTCCCCACCGGCTGGAAGGAACCGGCAGACGGCGGCCCCGCCGGCCGATCGCCCCGGGTTACGGTCTTCACCGCCAACCAGGGTTCCGGCGCCTTCCAGCAGATGATTTCCGCATCGCTCGCCATCGAACCCGAAGATGTGCGGGTGGTCTACACCCCCGCCGGCGGCGGATTTGGCGGCAAGGAAGAGCCGACGGTCCAGATCCACGCAGCACTCGCCGCCGTTGCGCTGAACCGGCCGGTGAAGATCACCCTCGACCGCGCCGCCTCGCTTCGTATCAGCACCAAACGGCACGCATCAACCATCCGCATCCGCCACGCGGTGCGCGCCGACGGCACCCTGCTCGCGGTGCAGACCCGCACCGTCTGCGACGCCGGTGCCTACCTCTCGCTGACGCGGCCGGTGGTCTTTCGCACCGCGGTAATGGCCGGTGGCCCGTACGAGGTTCCCAACGCCGATGTCGAGTCGATTGGGGTCTATACCAACACCAATCCGTCGGGCGCCTTTCGCGGCTTTGGCAGCACACAGATCTGCTTTGCGGTCGAAATACAGATGGACAAGATCGCGCGGCACCTCGGAATCGATCCGGTCGAACTGCGCCGCAGAAACGCGCTCGGTTCGGGAAAGATCACCGTGACCGGCCACCGTCTCAGCGCCGGAGTCGGCTACCCGAAGACGATCGAGGCGGTCGCAGCCGCCCT
>SLTF01000389.1 GCA_007130025.1 Spirochaetales bacterium
GATCGTGCTGGTGACGGGCGAGCAGCTCCTGGTCGGGTTTCTCGTCCCAGTAGGCCTTGCGGTACTCCATGCCGTACTTCTCGGAGAACCCCTGAACCTGGCCGTGGCCAAACATCGGGAGCCCCGGCATGGTGACCATCAGCGTACAGACGCCGACGTACTTGTCGCCCTTGCCAAACTGCACCACCGCGGTCTCTTCGTCCGGGTTGTTCATGAAATTGACAAAACGCTTGAGGATGTTGGGATCGAACTCGAGGGTGTTCTTGATGGTCTGCCGGTACTTCTGGTTCTCCTGGTCCTTGAGCATGTTCATGAAGGCGCTGTTGTAGACCCGGTGCATGCCGAGGGTGCGCACGAAGTAGCTTTCCATCATCCAGAATGCCTCGGCGAGCAGGAGGGTGTCGGGCACTTCCTCGGCTACGCGATCGACCACCTCGCGCCAGAACTCGTTTGGCATGCGCTCGTTGAACTCGTCGGCGGACAGCCCGTGCTCCGCGCGCGAAGCGACGTCACCGCCGGAACCGGGTTCGGGGTACCAGAGCCGCTGCACGTGCTTCTTGGCAAGCGTCATGGCGGCGTCGAAGCGAATGATGGGGAAGTTGCGCGCCACGTGGAGGATGGTCTGCATGACCGCCTCGCGGGTCTCGGGGTTGAGGAAGTCGAGCTGGGCGGTGTCGTTCCACGGCATGCTCGTTCCGTCGTTGCCATGATAGATGTAGCGCGTGCGCCCGGAATCAAAGTCGACCCGCTTGAAGACCACCGCCGCATCGGTTTTGTCGAAGTAGTGGTCCTCGAGGTAGACGCCCACGCCGTCGGTTCCGGAGAGGTTCTCGCCGCTGAAACGGTACGCCGGGAAGGGGGAGTGACCGAGCTGCACAAACCAGTCGGGGTGTTTCACCACCCACGGCGAGTCGATGCCGGTGTGGTTGGGCACCATGTCGCTGGCGAGGCGGATGCCGCGCGACCGGCAGCGATCGCGCAGGTTCTCGATGGCGCCCCACCCGCCGATCTCCTCGGCGATCTCGTACTCGAGCAGCGAGTAGGCCGACGCTTCGGCCTCGGCGTTGCCGCACATCTGCTTGATGCGCCTGGAGGCGCGGCTGCGTCGCCAGATACCGATGAGCCAGAGGGCGTTGAAACCCTGGGCGGCGAGCGTATCGAGCTCGGGGTCGGGGATCTGATCGAGGGTGGTGATGGACCGCTCATACTCCTTGCTGAGCTGATCGAGCCAGACGAGGGTACTCTTGGCGATCATGACGACGTTGGGCATCCAGTCTCGGTCAGGGCTGAACCGTTCGTACTCGTGGTCACCGCCGTGCTGGGCACCGTGCCGGCCGTAGGTCATCACCTCGCTGGGTCCAGGACCCATGAAGCGCGCACGCGCTTCTTCCTTGATCATGTCCAGGCTTCGTAACAGACGGAAGAGATACTTCCCGATGAGAGCGCTCCAGCGGGTGCGGATGTAGGTCAGCTGGTCTTCCAGCGAATTGGGGTGCGCCTTGATGGGGGCGAAGAGGGTGTTTACGAGGGTATCGTTCTCGGGGCCAAAGGCGGGCCTGTCGCCGAAGAAAGCGTGGATCGCCTCGACCACCTTGGGATAGATTCCGTCGGCAGCGAGGTCGGTGTCGTCGAAGAGTTCGCGATAGGGCCCAAAGGCGGGGTTGCGGTTCTCGATGGAGAGCATGAGCAGCTCTTCCATCGCCAGGTCGCGACCGGCGGTGCCGTCGTGATCGGCATCGAGGTAGTCGGTGACGCTCATCTGCCCCTGATAGACCGCGCGGGGCGGGAAGGTGGTGCCAAAATTGTGCAGCAGCGTATCGAGCGCCTCGACGCCGACGGTCTCGCCCACGTACTCGCGAAGCTCCTCCATCACTCCGTCACCAAACTGCTCGAGGTAGGTACCGACCACGTAGTGCATGACCTCGTCGATGAGGCCCATCGCGTTGATCTGGCCCGCGCGAACGGCGGAATCGGGCTTGCGGGCGAGGTCGCGGGTATCGTTGATTGCCTGGGCGAACGTGCGCGCCGCGTGAAAATCGGCGAAGACGACGTTGCCTCGCAAGCTGAAGAGCGCCTGCTGGAACTGGTACCGATCTCGGGCATCTGCGCGAACGTGAAACTCGCGCTCGCCCGAGCGCGCGGGAAACGCGGCGGCGGCGACGATGGTCAGCGGGGGCCGGGCTGCGGTTTGCCGGGTGCCGGGGTGGGTGTCTGGTTGGGTGCCGGGTCGGGGGTAATTCATGCGGGACTCCTTTTTGATCGCTTGGCAACCAGCGCATTCAGCCGGGAGACCGTATCGGTGCGGGCGACCAGCTCTTCGAGCGGGTGCGGCACACGATAGGTCCAGTTGATCCGGTTCCAGGTGCCGGGAGTGTTGACTCGTTCATCGGCGGCTACCGGAAGGCGGAAACGCGGGTCGGTTGCAAAGAGGTCCTGGATCTGAAACATGCAGATGCGGGACGTGGTCTTGAGCATGGCGGCGATCATGCGCCACGCGGTCTCTTCGGAATAGGTGGGGCCAAGTTTTTCGGGAATGGCAAGCGATGTGAGCACTTCGGCGCGCTTCTCGGGGGTGAGTTCGTCCTCCCACCACTGGCGCAGGGTGCTGGTGTCGTGGACCGAGGGCGCACAGACGGTGAGCGCGGGGTACTCGGTGACGGGCTGATTGTCGGGAATGCCGGGGCGGCCCCATCGCGGTACGCGCAGGCCGAGGATACCGAGCGCCTCGAGGGTTTCGGGAACGCAATCGGGGATGACGCCAAGGTCTTCCGCGCAGGCGAGCATGCCGGTGGTTTCGTTCATGAAGGCGAGAAGCCGCCTGCCCTGCTCCGCCCAGATGCTCTCGGAAGCAACCGTGGCGCTCTTTGCCAGGGTGGTAAAGGCAGCCCGCTCGGTCTCGCTCAGCGAGGCGAAGCGGGTGCACTCCCGGTTGCGCCACGCCACGGCGTAGGTGTCGTCGTCGAGCTGCAGAAGGGCGCGATCGCGGTACCAGCCGAGCAGGGTCTCTTTCTCTTCTTCGCTTCGGTCCGAGGACGCGATGGCGCGCTCGCCGGTCACCTCGGGCGCGAAGAGAAAGAGGTCTTCGTTGCCGATGCGCCGGAAGAAGCCCGCGGTAATGGCATCCGCGGCGGGACCGAAGGCGCCGCGAATCCAGTCACCGGGAATGTGGGGCTCGGCGAGCCAGCGGATCCGGCCGTCGTCGAAGCCCGCATCGTTCAGTCGGGCGACCGAGAGATGATGAGCCGGCGCGAAGTGGCCGAGGATCCCCGAGAAATGCACCGCGGGAACCGCCCAGATGCGGAAGAAGCCCAGGACGTGGTCGATGCGAAATGCGTGGTAGAATTTGTCGGCCTGCACGAGGCGGCGCTTCCACCAGTCGTAGTCCTGCTCGCCAAGGCGCTGCCAGTTGTAGACGGGGAAGTCCCAGTTCTGACCGAGCTCGCTGAACATGTCCGGCGGTGCCCCGGCGCGGACGGCCGGGTCGAAGATGTCGCGGTGGGCCCAGGCGTCGGCGCTGTCTTCGTTCATCAGGATGGGCAGGTCACCCTTGAGGGCGATGCCGCGCGTGTCGAGCTCGCGGGCGGCGGCGCGCAGCTGCTCTTCGAGCCGGAACTGCACCCAGGCGTAAAAAAGGGTAGAGCCGTCTTTGAGGCCCTTCTTCCATTCGCGCTCGATGGTGGGAAGATCGATGTCGCGCAGACTCTCCCACTGCTTCCAGGAACGGTCCTGGTTGCGCTGCTTCTGACGGCAGAAGACGGCGTAAGGCTTGATCCACGGGTTGTCGGCGATCCAGGACTGGAGTTCGGGCAGGCTTGCAATCTGCTCGCGCCGGGGAGCGAAGGCGTCGCGGAGGATGTCCAGCTTGGCGGCGCGCACCCCGGGATAGTCCAGCCGGGGCGAGCCCTCGGTGCGCGTGCGCAGATCGGCGACGGCGGATTCCAGCCCGGAGATTTCCGGCAGATCCTGCAGGCGGATGTACAGGGGATGGAGGGCAAAGGCGCTCAGGGCGCTGTAGGGAGAGGACTCGGCGCCGGTGTCGTTGACCGGCAGTACCTGGATGACACTCATGCCGGTTGCGGCACAAAAGTCCGCGAGCAACGGCAGGTCGGCAAACTCCCCTGTTCCCACGCTGTGGGCGGAGCGAAGCGCCGACACGGGCACCAGAACGCCGGTGAGTGGGTGTGACAAAGCTGGAAATTTCATGCGTGTCCCCTCGTAATTTCTCTCATGGTACGAGATCGCCGGGAGATACGCAACAGGAATACTACTTTGCGAAACACTGCCCCGGAGATGCGCCGGGCCGGTTAGAGATCCTTCATGGCGTCCCGGAGTCGAGCCGCCTCTTCGTAGTTTTCGGCCTCGATGGCCTTTTCGAGCTCTTCCTGCAGACGGCCCTTCTCCAGGTCGCCGGCGCTTGGGCCGTCGGAGAGCTGGCTCTCATCTTCGGTAATGAGATTGATGGCAACTCCAGCCTCGTCCACCACCGATTCGGCGATGTAGAGCGGGCAGCGCAGCCGGGCGGCAAGCCCCAGTGCGTCGGACGGACGGGAATCAATGGAAAGCTTCTTCATGCCCTGCTTCATGAGGATGCGAGCGTAGAAGGTTCCGTCCTTGAGATCGGTGACCTCGACACGCTCCACCGACACGTTGATCTTCTCCATGATGGAAATGAAGAGATCGTGCGTGAGTGGGCGGGGCATGGGCACGTTGCCCAGACCGATGAGGATGGATTGCGCTTCCAGCTGACCGATGAAGATGGGAACGGCGCGCTCGCTGCCCAGCGGCTTCACCAGAACGGCGTTTCCCTTATCGGTGCGTGCTACGGTCCAGATTTCTGCTTCTACCAACATATTCGACTCTAATATACTACAAATTGGCTGAAGTATGAAGTTTGCCGGCGGCGCGAACGCCGTTTTGGAAGATCGCAAGCCCGGTTGGACCGGAAATCGGGCCTCTGGTCCAGTGCGGATGGTGGTGATTGGCGCGAAACGCCTCCGGATGCGGCATCAGCCCGAGGATGCGCCCGGTTGGGTCGCAGATGCCGGCGACGTCATCCTGGGAGCCGTTGGGGTTGCCTCCCACGTAGCGCAGGGCGATGCGATCAGTCGCCAGGAGGCGGCTGCGGATCTCCTCGTCGCCGAAGAGAAAACGGCCCTCACCGTGCCGGATGGGCAGGTCGATCTCTTCCAGACCGGCAAGCCACTCCCCGGATGCAGCCGGATTCACCGCGCAGCGCACCCAGCGGTTGATGAAACGCCCCGAATCGTTGTGCACCAGCGTTACCTCCTGGCGCGCGGCTGTGCCGCTATTGGGGCTGCTGTTGGGCAGGAGCCCTGACTTCACCAGCACCTGAAACCCGTTGCAGATCCCGATGATGAGCCCGCCACGCTCGACGAGCTGCGTGAGTGCCGGCAGGAGGTGGGCGCGGATGATGGCGGCGAGCGCCTTGCCCGAGCCGAGGTGGTCACCAAAGGAAAAGCCCCCGGGAAACCCGACGATGGCGTACTGTGCGACGATTTCAGGGTTGGCAACGACGTCGGACACGTGCCGGACCTCGGGGGCCCCACCCGCCTCCGCAAAGGCGTCTGCCAGCTCGCGCTCGGCGTTGATACCGTAACCGCTGAGGATCAGTACGCGCACGGCGTTGGCCACGGCGCTGGCCACGGCGGGGTTTGCGTCACTCATGCGAGCTCCTGCGACAGCCGACCGAAGGCGGCGGCAGCGTCGTCTACGGAGAGATCGAGAAGCGGTTGCGCCCCGGCGGTGATGGCAAGGTGGGGATGTTCGGTGACCCGTCCGAGGAGGATGCCGTGGCTCGCGGGGGCCGCGGGCCCTGTGCTCGCGGTGCTGTTGCTCGCCGTGGCGGTGCTCGCGGGGGCGAGCGCAGCCTCAAAACGAGCGCGCTGCTCGGGGGGAACGCTGACGATGAAGCGCGAGGGCGTTTCGCAGAAGAGGGCGCGGTGCTCGAGGGAGACGGCTCCGTGAGACGGCGCGGTCGCGGCGTCTGCGACCGCGGCGGCGGCGTCTGCGGCGGCTATGGCAGCGGTTGCGGCAGTCGGGGACGCCAGCGCCGAGAGGATGGGGGCGATGTCGATCCTGGCGCCGAGGCGGCCGCCGATGCAGCTCTCGGCGAGGGCGACCGCGAGGCCGCCGTCGGACAGGTCGTGGCAGCTGGCGACGAGGCCCCTGGTGATGGCGGCGTGGAGGGCGCGGTAGCGTGCGAGTGCGGTCTGGGGGTGCACGTGCGGTGGCGCTCCAAGGTGGGGCGCGGCCGCGGCGGTTGCCCGTGGGGGGGCTGCCGCGGCGCGCTGGTAGAGCTTTTCGAAGAGGGTGCCGCCGAGTTCGCCGCGGGTATCGCCGACGAGGTAAATGAGGTGGCCGGGGGCGATGAAGTCAGTGGAGCGGGCGGTGGTGATGTCTTCGATGATGCCCATGAGGCTGACGAGGAGCGTCGGGCGGACGCTCACCTTGCGCCCGGCGAGGCGGGCGTCGTTCTTCATGGAGTCCTTGCCCGAGATGAGGGGCAGCCCGTAGGCGAGGCAGGCGTCGGCGAGGCCGCGGCAGGCGCGCACGAGCTGGGCGAGCTTGTACTCGCCGTCGGGGGTCTCAGCGGACTGAACAGGGTCGGGCCAGCAGAAGTTGTCGAGGGCGTAGGCGCGGTCCGGGTCGCCACCGAGGGCGACGTGGGCGCGGAACGCTTCGTCCACGGCGCACATTGCCATGTCGTAGGTGTCGGCGTCACTGTAGCGCGGGCAGATGCCGTGAGTGACGGTGAGGCCGCGGTTACTGTCTGTCCGCACCCGCCAGACCGCCCCGTCGGAGGGGGCATCGGATTCCACGCCCACGAAGGGCTTGATCACGGAGCCCGCCTGCACCTCGTGGTCGTACTGCCGGACGAGGACCTCCTTGGAGGCGATGTTGGGTTCGGCGAGGAGGGCAAGGAGGGTGGCGGTCGCGGTCTCGGGGGTGGCTCCGGGAGCCGGGGTGGAGGCAGCGGTCGGCCGGGCGGCGGGGCGCGGGGGGCGCCAGGTGGCGCGGAGCTGCATGCGCGGGCAGCCGTCGTGCAGGAAGCTGAGGTCGAGGCGGCCGACGAGGCGATCGGCGTGCGTGATCTCCACCGCGCCGGAGTTGGTGAACTCACCGATGTCGGTGGCCTCGACCGAGCGGGAGCGCGCGAGGGCGAGGAGCTCGTCGAGATGTTCCGGTTCCACCGAGAGGCTCATGCGTTCCTGCGACTCGGAGACCAGGATCTCCCACGCGGCGAGGCCGGGGTACTTGAGGGGGCAGCGGTCAAGGTCGATGCGGACGCCACCTGAGTACTGCGCCATTTCTCCGAGGGATGAGGAGAGGCCGCCGGCGCCGTTGTCGGTGATGCCGGCGTAGAGTCCGCGGTCGCGCGCCTCGAGCAGGAAGTCGGTCATGTTGCGCTGGGTGATGGGGTCGCCGATCTGGACGGCGGAGACGGGCGAGGATTCATCCAGAGCGAGCGATGAGAAGGTGGCGCCGTGAATGCCGTCCTTGCCGATGCGGCCGCCCACCATCACCACGCGGTGGCCGGGATCGATGTGCTTGATCCACGACGCCTCACCGTTGATCTGCGCCGGGAGAACGCCGGCGGTGCCGCAGAAGACCAGCGGCTTGCCGACGTAGCTGTCGTCGAACAGGACGGCGCCGGCTACGGTGGGGATGCCCGACTGGTTTCCGCCGTCGACGATGCCGTGGTGGACGCCGGCGAGTACGCGGCGCGGATGCATGAGCCCTTCGGGGATGGCGTCGGCTGGGGTGTCGAGTTCGCCGAAGCAGAGCACGTTGGTGTTAAGGATGGGCTTGGCACCCTTTCCCGTACCGAGGATGTCGCGGTTGACGCCAACAATGCCGGTGATGGCTCCTCCGTAGGGATCGAGGGCGGACGGCGAGTTGTGCGTCTCGGCCTTGAAACAGACGTCGGTCTGGTCGTCGAAGGTGACCACGCCGGCGTTGTCGTGGAAGACCGACTTGAGGTCGCTGCGGTTAGCCGCAAGCGTTTCGGTGACGTGCTTGATGAAGGTCGGAAAGAGGCCCCGGATGCGCTCGCGGCCGGTCTCGTTTCCCTGCTCGTCGAACTCGGTGTAGTCGATCTCGGCCTGGAAGATCTTGTGCTTGCAGTGCTCGCTCCAGGTCTGGGCGATCATCTCGAGCTCGACGTCGGTGCAGGCAGACCCGAGGCCCGCGGTACGACGACGCGCCTGGGTGTCGGGGTTGGCGAAGTAGTCGCGGATGGCGCTCATCTCGGCGAGGGTGAGCGAGAGGAGGCGCTGCTTCGAGAGCTCCTCGAGTTTGGCGTCCGAGAGCAACGGAAGGTCGAAAATTTGGACTTCGGAGGGGCTCGCGGCGACGCGGTTTGGATAGATGAGCGGCAGAGAGTCCGGCGCCCGCTCACCGCAGACGATCTGGGCACGCTCGATGAGAGGGTTATGCAACGCGGCGGCCAGGGTTTCGGCGACGGTCTGCAGCTGGGCGCCGAGAGAGCTGCCGCAGGCGGCGACCCTGGCTTCGAGGTCGAGGTGGAAGCGGTACTGACGAGCCGACTGCACGAAGCCGGCCAGGGCGTCCAGAGGCGAGACGAGGCGCTGTAGGGCTTGCAGGGCGGTCATTCCAACCGGGTCAGTGACTCCGGGGCGGTACGAGATTTCGATGATGAGGTTCCACGGTCCGGCCGGCGGCGGTTCGGTGAGACTGCGCTGCACCCAGATGTCCTGGGCGACGGCGTCCTGGAACAGCTCGGCGAGCGCCTCGTTCCCCGGATCGGGACAGAAAC
>SLTF01000171.1 GCA_007130025.1 Spirochaetales bacterium
AGTGATGGCAGGGGATCGTGGCATATCCCGCTCTCCATCGGTCCGCGGGTAACGTTCAGGGGGTACAAGAACGACATATACGTCGGCCTCCTCGGCGCATGGCACTACGCCACCCGTCGAACCGTTTTCGGTGAAGAAGGTGCCAGCGCCGACGTGGGACCATACTGGTTCGCGATGCTCAATCTTGAGACCGGATTGCGGATCTACCTTGGTGATGACCTCAGTCGCAGGCCAACCTACCTGAACTTCGGCCTGGTGCTGGGCATGGCGGGATACCGGTTCGAACTCGATTTCTCCGACGGTGATCCAGCAGACTTCGAGGTCTGGTTGCGCGGCGGCGCGGGGGTTCGGTTATGACCGGCAGAACGCTTCGCACCATAGCGGGAATTGTGCTGTGGATCGGTGCGACCGCTGCGTGGGGTCAGGAAGAGGTGATTCCCAGGATCCCGCGGCGCGTTCTCTTCGATCTGGAGCGACTCGAACCGGCGAATGCACCGGACACAATGCTCGGAACAGCGCCCGAGCGCCTGCCCGATTTTCTCTATACCCGGGTGTCACAGTTGCAACCGGTGGTCCGCGTCTTTGACACAACCGAAGCGCACTCGGTGGTGACCACCGAGGTGGGTGCCTCAGACGGCAGCGTTGCGGTTGTGCTCCGTGAATCGGGAGCGGAACTCGCACGCTACCGCTTCGATCCGGGCGGCGGAATCCCGGCCTTCACCGGCTTCGTGACCGACACGGCGGCGGCACTGGCTCCGCGGCTCGGTTTCGTGGCGCCAGAGGTCGTGGTGGTGTTTGACTCAGACCAGGACGAGCGCGGACAGATCGTGCGTGATGTGGTTCTGGCCGATCGCCTGGCGAGCCGGTTCGAGTTCACGCTCTGGTTGTCGGGGCTGATGCGAAACATCGACACGAATCAGGATATCGACGGCGCACGGGTGGCGCTTGATCCGTTCGCGCTTGAGGCGAGCTGGTTTCTTCGCCGGAATCTGGGTCTCACCGCAGCGCTGTGGATTCACTACAGCGACTTTCTCTACTTTGGGCGTACCGTTGACGGCCAGGGCGCTCAGGGTTTGCTCAACTCCTTCTTCCTGCTACCGGGAGTCGGCGTAACCTATCGTACCCTGCAGCGCGTGTCGGGCAGCGCGGGAGTCACTCTCTACGCCGGCCCGGTCTGGGTGACCAACGAGTCGGATGAAACAGTTGGCGACGATCGCGACGGCTTTGAGCCGTGGCTGGAACCGGGTGAGTCCACGACGCTGCTCTATTCAATGGTAGTGCTGCACGGTGGGCTGGGGGTGAGTCTGGACCACCGCTGGACGCTGCGAACCCGATTCTCGATCAACATTCGCCCCGCCATGCTGCTCGGTTTTGAGGAAGATACCAGCTACCCAAGCGACGGTGCAGGCGGGTTCTTTCACTACTTGTCGCTCGGGGTAGGGTATCGGCGCTAGTTTTTGAGATTGCCGTCGGTTGTGGTATACTTGACGGGAGTCTCCATCGGAAGCGGTGATGAAATCGTCAACCGGTTTCGGTATGCAAATCGATCGCGCCGGACTCGAGCTTGCTCGCAGGTTCGATCTGTTTCCCAGTGGACTTGAAAGCTATCAGGTTGTACACCCGCTCCCGAATGAGGTCGCTCGCGGCAGGATCGAGACCACCATGCTCGGTCATGGTGTCGGGTATCTGAGATTCAACTGTGAACAGGCCTTTTGCGGTTTTCGTGTGTGTACCGGGCCGGCGCCGGACCGGTTCGTTTTTCCCTTCCACCTTTCCAGAGACCCCGTTGCAGTTGGCGTCCAGGGTGAACGAGAGCCGATCCTGCTTTCGCGGACCGACTCCTTTATCCTTGGCCCATCGGTTGTCGGGGTGCAAACGATTCGCCGCGCGACGGTGACTCACGAAATCTGTCTTCTGGCAGATTCTGCACTGGTGGATTCATGTTTCGCGGATTCCCGGCGGACACTTCCGGCTGTGCTCAAACGCGGGTTTGCAAAGCGCGAGGGCGAACCCTTCGTTTTGCCGGGATCGACCAATGGTTCGATGGGGTTAGCGCTCCGCCAGATGATGACGTGCGGTCTGCACGGTGGACTGGCTCGGCTCTACCTTGAGGCCAAAGTGATCGAGATAATCGCGATGCGTCTGGCGCAGGTCACTGGCCGGGAGTTTCCGGACGGCTCTCATGCACTGATGAAGCGCGACATTGCTTCATTGGAGGAAGCCCGGCACATCCTGTTGTCTCTCCAGGACCGGCCTCCGACGATATCGGAGCTTGCACGAACCGTGGGTTTGAGTCGCACCAAGCTGAAGGTTGGCTTTCGCATTCACTTTGGATCAACCGTATTTGGTGTGCTTCGTTCGCACAGGATGCAGATGGCGCTCGAACTGATGAGAGACGGTGTCTGCAACGTCACCGAAGCTGCGCACATCGTCGGTTACAACTCGTCCGGTGCATTCGCGACTGCATTCAAGGCAGAGTACGGGTACCCCCCGCATCTGGCTCGTAGGCAGAAGACATCGACTCTTCAACCGGTCACGCGCTCCGTCTCCAGGTAATCGGTCTTTTCGCGGAAGAAAAATGTCCTCTCGCGAATGCGTGAACCGGGAACGTGGCGGATACTGTACGTAAGCCGCCTGGCTCCAGGAAACGGCGCCTGTTCTATCTCGCGTCACACCATTCACACCCGCTTCCGCGAAGCCGCGGTCGTCGGGAGGTGTACATGCGATTTCGCGGCCTTCCCCGTCAGTGGCTGAACCTCCTCACAAGGGCCCGCCCTCCTCCATTGCGCGGCAGAACCACAGCGCAGCCGCAGACGAAAACGCGCGGCAGCGCCAATGCCCGTGCGCGGGCGATCACAGGAGGAGGATGAGATGAAAAAGTTGCACGTAATCATCGCGGTGGCAGTAGTTCTGGTTGCCGCGTCCGTGTCGGTCGGGATCCTCGGGTGCGACAGCACCGGAGCGGGACCCGCCGGGGGAACCGACCCGGTTGATCTGGAAATCGATCTGACTGGCCACTGGATCATGACACTTCCTGATCCGGGTTCCGGAGACGGAGAGATTCGTGTGTTGTTCTATCTTATTCACACCGACGATCCGGATTCCAACCTGAACGGGCTTATGCTCACCGGACATGTCTCCGGCGCGTCCGTCACGTTCACTATATCCACCGTTGACGGCGATGTTGAAGTCAGCGGAACGATTCAACCCAATGGAACTATCACCGGCACCGTTGACTTCGGGGGGGGCTCTCCGGCTGGAATGCAGATGACGCGATTCCACCCAACGAGCGGGAGCCTCGAGCTAAATGGCTTAATCGACCTGGCCCTCACTGACAGGGGTCTCGCCGGCAAGAGTAGCGATTACATCGTCTTTTATCTCGGTTTTGAGTTCCATACAAGCTTGATTGACGGGTTCGTGACGTTCGAGACTGTCGGCGAACTCACGGTTGGAACATATGAGGTGGTCGATGAGTATTGCTGTCTCGAATGCGGTACCGATGACGAATCGGTTGCGGCGTGGGCGTACGGATACGGATGGGACTTGGCAGCCGTGTACGGCGAGCTGGACGTTTCGACCTACGATCCGGATGCGGAAGTTACCGGAACGTTTTGGCTTGAGTTTGAAGACGGAGACCATCTGAGCGGATGGTTTGAACTGGAGCAACCCGTCGAGAGCGGAGGAACGGTGTTCATCGAGTCAGGAGAACTGGACGGCGTCGTTGTGTCCGATGAAGAGGGAACCGGCCTGCCATGGAGCACGGGAACAGAGTTGGTCTATGGTAGTTTTAGCATCGTCTACCTAGATGAGGACATAGCAATCGGGGTCGAGTTCATGCCCCAGGTGGAAATCGGAGTTGGAACGTATTCGGTTCCGGATGAGATGGACGTTTTTGTAATCTATGTGGACTACTCGGGTGGCTTGCATCATGGCGAATATGAAGATCCCGAATCCGGCACTGTTACCATTTCCGCCTATGATCCGACGTTGGGAATCGAGGGAACTTTCGAAGTAGAATTCAACGGTGGCACGCTTACCGGTGAGTTCGACGTTGTCTTTGAAATCTGCGAGTTCGAGTTCTACTGGTAGTCGATCGGAACACGTGACGCTCGTCGAATATGAAGCCGCTGAAGCCGATGAGATTCCGGCCTCGTTCAGTTTTGTCGGGCCGGTCGCCGCAATCCTTCCCCCAGGGGACAACGGCGACAACGGTGATGACGATTGACCAAGTCGTGGCGAGACCTCGTTTTGCACCCGGCGGAAACGCCGGGTGGTCGTGGGTGAGGAGGGACAAGATGTCAAACAAAAAGAATTGGGTAAAGAAAGCAGGATTCGTTTTGGCGATTGTACTCATGCTGACGCCAGCCCTGGCCGCGGCTCCGGGTAACGCGGGGTTCTACGTGGGTACAGGGATCGGAGGGGCAATCCCCAGGCATGAGGGTGACCTCGCCGAACTCATTGAAGCGGAAAACGGCTTAGGTTGGGAGCTCCTTCACCTGGGCTACAACTTCACGGACAACTTCGGCATGGGTCTTCAATGGGGCGCAGCCGCCGGGCCGGCGGAATCAGACATACTTTGGGGCCAGGGCTACCTTGTGCTTTCCGGCCGCTTTTCGCACGTCGTTAACGAGCGGTTCGTGCCCTATCTCGAAATCGGATTGGGCCCGTACCTCTTCATGTACTTGGAGGAAAACCCGGAAGACGAAATTGTCTCGGACCCTGTTCTGGGCTTTCGCTTCGCCCTGGGAGCCAGCTTCTACTTCGGCAGGTTCTACATTGGCCCGGAGCTCAGCTATCACGTTGCCCGCTATTCTGATTGGAGCTACAGACCGGAGGAAGGAGGATCATTCGATTTTGAATCTGACGAGACCGGCGATATGCTTCTAATCCTGCTCAAGTTTGGGTTCCATTCCCGCCGTTGAGTGCATCAAAGTAGTCGACGATGCCGAGTACCGGTGTCATGACACGCTGGCAATGCGGCGCCATCGGCTGCCGGAACACTGACCCCGGCGGGCCACTGCCGCGCTGAGGGCGACCGATTCGGGGAGAACGACCATGTTCAAGAAGATAGAAGTCGATCGTCTCGCGTCAAGACGATCCTGCATTACCGTTGTCGCGGTTGTGGGGCTGACGCTGGTTCTGCTGGCAACAGGCTGCGATCAGTCCGGATCGGGCCTGAAGAGCGAGGGGACGCCGTCTAACCCGGTTACGCTGACGGTAGGGGTGACGCACTCAGGCAGTGTGGGGCGCTGCGGAATCAGTTTCTATCGCTTCACGACAACGGATGAGAGCGAATACACCATTGCGCTGACAAACACACAGTCAGATCTCAGCTGGGACCTGTACGATTCCAGCTGGAGTCACCTTATGGAGTGTGATGATCACTATCATGCAGCCGATGAAATCGCCACTACGCCCGTACTGCCTGCAGGCACAACCTACCACCTGGCCGTGGAAGAGTGGGACTGTGTTGCGGGCCGGTTCACGCTCTTGGTCTCTACGGGGGTGTGGGCAGGCCCAAGAAACGAGGGGTCGTTTTCCGATCCTCTGGTTCTCACCGTGGGGGTGATCCACTCGGGGATGGTAGGTCAGTATGGAACCAGTTACTACCGCTTCACGACAACCGTCCTGGGCAGCTATACAATCTCCCTGACCGACACACAGTCAGACCTCAGCTGGGACCTGTACGATTCCAACTGGAGTCACCTTATGGAGTGTGATGATCACTGGCATGCAGCCGATGAAATCGCCACTACCCCGGTACTGCCTGCAGGCACAACCTACCACCTGACGGTTGATGAGTGGGACGGTGTTGTGGGCCGATTCGAATTGTTGATCACGGCGCCGTAGGGGACCTGATGCCACATGCGTGGGTCGATGCGACAGGCGGGCACGTGAAGAGGGAGGCGGTAATGAGGAAACTCCCGCTCGTACTTCTCATCACTTTCTTGGCGAGCACTGTTTTACCGGCTGCTGAGTTCTGCGCTCCCGCCGATTGTGATGCATCGATCAGGCTCGGGCGGCTTCACGCCCGCTCCGCGCGAGTTTCCGGCTGGTTCTGGACCGGGTTTTCGATCGCAGCGGTGTTGTTCGCGTTTGACGTCGCAGCCGAAGCGACCTATGGCGGATACGATGATGACGTACTGGTTGATGTGATCGGCGCCTCCCTGATGATTCGAAACACCGTCACTGCCTCTCCCCTCACTCCTCACATCCGCACCAGGCGGGCGGTTCTTCGATCTCCGGGACTCCACGAACCGCGCATGGGCAGAAACCGTGGGTCGCCTTGAATGCGACCGCGAATGCGCTCAGCGAGGCGTAACCTACCAGGTGGGCCGCTTCCGTTACGTTGCAGGAGCCGCTTTGCAGGAGGTTCATCGCTTCGTGCATCCGCTGTTCCCGAACGAACGCATAGATGGTTGTGTTGTACCGCTGGTGAAAACCTGCCTTGAGTTTGGTGCGGTTGAGGCCGATGAGGTGCGCCAGTTCCGCGATGGTGGGTGGACTTCGAAAGCTCTGAAGGAGGTAGCGTCGCGCCTCGTCCAGGAGCTCGATGTCTTGTCGGTTCAACGAAACGCGTCGTGCGCGCGTCGCGTCTCCGTTCAGATGATCAACCGTCAGGGCGATCACCTCAATGGTCTTTGCCTCCAGATAGAGGCGCGCCATGGGACCGTGTAACGGGCACGTCAACAGCTGCGAGACGGCAACGTCCAGTACCGAATTGGCCACCACCGGACGGGCTTCCCGGGCGGTACGCCGTGTCCCGGAGGGGTGATTCAGCAGCGAGGCGAGTGTCTGTTCACCCGGGTCTTCCGCCTCCAGTCGGGCGAATCCTTCACCGGTAACGAGTATCGCAACCTGCTCAGTTTTAACGTCGGGCTCGATGACGACCGTTCCGGTAACCCCTGGTGGAAGCAGGATCATCTCGTGTCGCTCGAACAGGCGGCTGCGCGTGCGACCACCCAGAACAACCCGGGCCACGCTTGCGCTGCGGTGAAAAATCAGCTGCGTTACTGAGACAGTGGGCTCGATGCGACAGCGCACGGTTTCGCCGTGTGGAATGCAGTATCCCCACATCAGCGCGAGTCCGTGGCCCAGGTTCACCAAATCTATCCGCCCCTCTCCGACAGGGGGCGGAACGTGAAGCGTGTGATGGTGACGTACGTCTCCGTCGGTACGCACATCGACTGCTTCGGAAAGGCTGCTGGTGGCGAATGCGATGCGCGCTCCGACGTTGGTCGGAGCACTCATGGCTCTTCCTTTCGGTTACAACCGTTTTCAGTATACCACGGGTTGGTTTCGGCAGGGCTCAGGCGTGAACCGGGACCGATTTGGCGATACCGCCGGGTTTTCGCTTGACCCTGTCGCCGGTGATGCAGTACCTTCCTGAGAAATGATACGCGATTATCGTTACACGCAGGGAGGTCGCATGAAACGAATAGTATTGATAGCGCTGGTGGTGCTCCTGGTTGCCACGGGAATGGTCTGGGCCGGCGGAGGACGCGAGCGGTCCGACGGGCTGACCATTGTCGCCACCACCGGGCACATCGGCGATGCGGTCGCTCGCATCGCCCCCAACGCTGCGCTCACCGTGCTGATGGGACCGGGTTCCGATCCGCACACCTATTTCCCCTCCACGCGGGAAGTGCAGCAGATGCAGCGCGCGGACATCGTCTTCTGGAACGGCCTCGAGCTGGAGATCCAGATGACCGCCGCCCTTCAGGACCTTGGTGACCGCGGATTCGAAGTGGGCCGAGCCATTCCGGAGTCCATGCTGCTCGCCTGGGAAGGGCATCACGATCACGACGACCATCATGACCACGATCACGATGGCGACCATCATCACGATGATGCCCACGCCCACGATCACGGCCGTGCGGCGATGGGCGAGATCGGCGAGTTCAAGATCCTTGACCGAGGCGCCAATCGCGCTGTTGTCGCCAATATCGAAGACAACCATTGGCACGGCCGGATCCCCACCGTCCCGCTGGGTGACCGCGTCTCTCTCGGAGCGATCATCGTCTCCGCCGACGGGCGTAACCGCGATCTCTCCGACCCCGCGGTGAACGACTTTGTTGTGGGTCTGGCACCCGGTGCGGCCGGGGGTATAGTCGAGTTCGTCGACCACGGGGATCACGTCCATATCCGCGGCATCGCTGAGGGCTCCACCAGTGTGGTGTTCTCCTGGACTCACCGCGGTGAGCTTCGCTACACCACTCCGCCAATCGCCGTCCATGTCGGCCACGAAGCAGACCACGATCACGATGGCGACCATCACGATGATGATCATCACCACGAAGCCGATCATCACGATCATGACCACGACCACGGACATGAGTCGCACGGGCATTCCCATGACCATGACGGTCACCATGGACATGACCACGGCGAGCACGATCCTCACGTCTGGCACGACCTCGACCTCTGGGTCATTGCGGTAGAGGCGATCGCGGAACGAATCGCTCAGGTGGATCCGGCGAACGCCGCCACCTATCGAGCGAACGCTCAGGCCTATATCGCGGAGCTGCGTGAACTGCAGGCGTATGCGCGACAGCGGCTGAACGAAGTCCCGGCGGCGAACCGCTTTCTGGTCACCAGTCACGACGCATTCGGCTACCTCGCGCGAGCCTACGGATGGCAGGCACGAGGGATCCTCGGGATCAGTACCGAAGACGAAGCCGGCGTGCGAGACATCCAGGAGCTTGCGCACTTCATTGTTGAGAACGGTGTCCGCGCCGTCTTCTTTGAAACAATCGCCGACCAGCGTGCCACCGTCGCCCTGCA
>SLTF01000435.1 GCA_007130025.1 Spirochaetales bacterium
AGCCGCCACGGACGGTCCGACGGTTTCTCGAGCGGCACGGACCCGACATTGGGACAATTCCGATCAGTGACGTGGAATCCGCCTCCCGCGTGTTCGATCACATTCGATGGTACCGCGTGGACACGAGTCCCGACGAGCTGTGGCGCGCCTACCGCGAGGTTGATCCTCGCGATGCATGGACAGGACCGGTTGCTCGATTTGGGTACCTGAACGATCCGGTGGAACGCCGCTCTTTTACCCGTTCCGTGGAACGTCTTCCGGAAGTACGCGAACAGCAGACTTTTCTGGTTCATCTGAGGTTTGTGCGTTTGATTCAGATGGCGGCAGCGTTTCGCATCACAACGATTTCCGACGAAGAGTGGCTCATTGAGTTCACCTACCTGGAACCAAACACTGCGAATGGGCTGCAGCAGATTCGCATCGTTGCGGACGGAACCGGAAGCATCATCGAACATCGATCGCGATACACCAGCGGACGGCGATTACGCGATCGCCTGCTCTACCCGCCGTTTCACAGTCGCGCGATTGACGAGTTTCACCGCCGAATTGCAGCGACCGTGGACGCACGCGCTCGCGTGTTCAGGCCGGAGTAACCGGTCAGCCCCCGCGTTGCGATCCGCGGAAGACCCGCGGGCTGAACGATCCGCCGCTGCCCCGTGAAGCGCCGTGGAACCGGCCGCGACCGTGGTCGTGCGAGTCACGCTTCTTGGCGTCGGATCCTTCGGGCGCGTTCGCCGTGGCGGCGTCGGCTGCCTCATCGGGTGCGGCAGCCGCCTCGTCCGCGACTTCCTCGGGTACTTCGTGTTTGACGCTGTCCTTGGCGTAACAGCAGTGTTTGTACTTCTTCCCGCTTCCGCAGTGGCAGGGATCATTTCTTCCGATTTTCATCGTGTGCTCCTTGGTCAGAGTTCCATTGTAACGCGCGACGGCGCCGTACACAACGGTGGTTGATTTTTCTTGACACCGCTCTGCGGGCCGTGCTGTAGTGGCGCATGGCCCCGGCGGAGAAGCATACCCCGTTCTTCAACCTCATCGATGCGCTCAAGAGTGGCCGTTGCCCCGTCTGCGCGCGCGTCTCGCTTCGGCTCAATCAGTTCTTTGAAACGCTGCTCTATCAGAACGTGAACAACCGCAGCTTCCGGGCCGACCTGCGCGCCAACGGAGGCTTCTGCGCCCACCATGCGCACGACCTTGCCGGACGGAAGGACGGTCTTGCGGTTTCGGTCATGCACCTTGAGTTTCTCGAGGCGGCTTCCCGAAACGGTGGCGTTCCCAAGCGGCCGGACCTGTCTCGCGCTCGCGCCCGTTCCGGGGCAACAGGTGGTGCAAGCAGATCAAAAGCGCCGGCGTGCCCAGCGTGTCGCATCGTGGACTCAGAAGTTGATACCACCCTCGATCTCATTCTTCAGTACGGAGAAGACGATGAGTTCCTCGCGTCGTTTCGGGAATCGGTGGGGCTCTGTCTGCCGCACTACGCACTGCTGCTGGACAGGAATCGACGCCCCGCCGCCGGGATCGTTGCTCGTCAAAAGGAATTCCTGGATGCGTTGATCCAGCAGACCCGTGATTTCATCGACAGCGAGAACGTGACGGCGAAGGTTCGTCCGGAGCTCTCCCGGGAGCAGCGCCTCGTCTGGAAGCGGTTAATTGCGCACTACTATGGCGATCGCGACGCAATTCCCCTATGATTGAATGCATATGACCACGATTATCCCCATCGCCAGCGGCAAGGGCGGCGTCGGCAAGACGGTGTGCACCGCCAATCTCGGGGTAGCGCTTGCCCGCATGGGCAAGACCGTCATTCTCGTTGACCTGGACCTCGGTGGCTCCAACCTCCACACCTGCCTGGGCATCCGCAATAATCGCGCCGGTATCGGGAACCTGATTCACAAACAGGAAGACTCCCTCGAATCGTTGTTGGTAGAAACGGCCGAAAAGCGACTCTTTTTTGTTCCAGGGGACTCCCTGTTACCCGGCACCGCCAACCTGTCATACTTCCGCAAGGAAAAAATCATCAAAGACCTGTTTGGTCTGGTGGCCGACTTCGTACTCATTGATCTTGGTGCGGGTTCGGCGTACAACACCATTGACTTCTTTCTCTGCGCCAACAACGGTCTGGTGGTGGTGGTGCCCGAGACAACATCCGTCCTCAACGCCTACTCCTTCATCAAAAGCGCCATCTTTCGACTCATTTACCGAAGCTTTCCCAACCGAAGCGAAGAGCGACGCATCATCACGGAGTTCAGCGCCGGAAGACTGGAGGGTTCCGATACGAAACTCGGTGCACTCGCGGGCCTCCTGGCACAGGTGAACCCCGACAACGCACTAATCGTAACCGAGCGACTCCAGCAGTTTGTCCCTCGCGTCATCCTGAATATGGGTAAAGGCACGGCAGATGTCACCATCGGCGCCAAACTCCGACAGATCGCCCGGCGAAACCTCGAGATTGAACTGCAATACGTGGGATTTGTGCCGGAGGATCCGTCGGTGCCCCGCGCAATCCTCGACCGATCACCGGCGACTGTGGGGAGCCCGTCCTCACCGTTTGCCGGGGCGATGAGTGCGATCGCTGAACGGCTCATTCACAGTCGAACCGCCGGCCCGCCGCAGCTCTTTGATGGAGATCAGGACCTAGACGAAGTAACCCGGCAGTTTTTCGAATCTACGCGCACCGAACAACAATAGAGCACAGTTTTCGCACCACTTCCTACGGGTAGCCCCGCCGGAAGCCACTGACTCGCCCGGCAACCTCCAGATCCCACCCGTCACGATCGCCCCGCTGGATCAGGTGATACCCCAGACCGGCAATCATGGCCGCGTTGTCGGTGCAGAGCAGCGCCGAGGGAAAGACCACCTTGAGGTCCGTTCGGTTGAGCAGCACGCGGCGAAGATAGCTGTTTGCGGCTACTCCTCCCCCAACCACAACCCGTTGTATCCCGCTGTCCTCGGCGGCGAGCAGCAGTCGACGCACGATCATGTCGATGGCGGCGCGTTGGAAACTCGCTGCGACGTTTTCCGGTGTTTTCTCGAAGCCGTCGTTCCAGAACTGGTCGAGCTGATTAATTACCGCGGTTTTGAGTCCCGAGTACGATACGTCGTATCGGTGCTCACCCTTGTGGAGGGACGGATCGGGAAAACTGAAGGCGCCGGCGTCGCCCGAAGCCGACAGGCGGTCAATCACGACGCCTCCGGGATATCCCCAATCGTAGAACTTGGCGACCTTGTCGAAGGCTTCCCCACACGCATCATCAATGGTGGTGCCCAGAATGTGCATATCAAACGGCGAGTCACAACGGCAAATGATGGTGTGCCCTCCGGAGACCAGAAGACCCAAAAACGGGTATGCAATCTCCTGCTCCAGCTGAGGCGCGTAAAGATGGGCAAGAATGTGATCCACGCCCACCAGCGGGAGCTTCCGGCCAAAGGCCAGCGCCTTGGCGAACCCGACCCCCACCATCAGGGATCCGATCAACCCGGGGCGATTGGTGACCGCAATCGCGTCGATCTGTGAGAGTTCAAGCCCTGCCGATGCGAGCGTGTCTCGAAACACCGGAAGGATCCACTCGGCGTGTTTGCGCGACGCAATTTCGGGGACTACGCCCTGGAACCGCGCGTGTTCGGCAATCTGGGTGGACACCCGGTGCGCCAGGATAGCGCGCCCGTCGGTAACCACCGCCACCGAACACTCGTCGCACGAGGTCTCAATTCCCAGTACGTTCATAGGCAACCGAGGGAGCCATGAGGTCGGAGAGAAAACCAAAGGAAAAGCCCTGTTCGATCACCGACGGATATACCTCCATCAACACGCGGGCGAGCTCGGGAACCATCACGTGACCAATCATCACCGCGTATCCCCGCTGTTCTGCCACCCGAAGCCCTTCCGTGAACGCGCTGCGAATGGCGGCCTCGGTGCGCTCGTTATCCAGAAAGACGTGCCGTTCGATGAACCGGATCCCCGCGGCCATTGCCGCAGGACGGGCGACCGTTTCAGCCGACGTGCGACTGTCGAGGAAGAACAACCCGCGCGCGTTCAACTCCGCGATTACGATGTCCATCACCCGCCGGTCCGACGTCGCGCGCGATCCCATGTGGTTGTTGGCGCCCGTTGCACCGGGAACCGACGCGAGGGCCTCGTGGACGCGGCGCCGAATCTGCGCTTCGTCGTGGGATACCAAAATGGCCCCGGGACCCGGATCCGCCCCGCTATTCGCCTCCATCGGGAGGTGAAGAATTACTTCTTTTCCCGCGCGCGTGGTCCGAAGCGCCGCAGCGGTAGACCACCGGAGGTGCGGAAGCACCGCGATGGTGATGGGATGCGGGAAGGCAAGAAAGCGCTCAAGGTCACTCATGTTGTACCCGGCATCGTCGATCACCAGGTAGAGGGTACCACGGTGCGTCGGGCGAACCGGAGCAGCGGTATCCGGGGTTCGTTCCGGAGCCGGCGCTGGAGGCATCGGCTGTGGCGCGACCGACGGCGGAAGCGGCGCGGTGCGGTTCTCCGGGAGAGGTGGTTCTGAGGGCGCGGGCGCGTCCGGTGCCGGCGGCGTCTCCCCGTCCGGAGCGTACTCCGACACCACGTCGGGCACCATCGGTCCCCGGCGGGACACCGCCAAACGCGTTCCGTGCGGAGGAAGCGCTACAACCAGGAGAAAAAGCAGACCGGCGATAACGGATAGCAATCCAAGAACGCGACCACCCCCGGTGGGCGTTCGTCTCCGGGGAGGTCGCGACGGGGTAGTGCGTTTTGGTTCCTGAACAGGCTTTGGAGGATTACCCGTAGACATATTCCTTTAATTCACCGGCGTGCTGCTTCAGTTTCTTCAATGCACGAATCTCAATCTGGCGCACCGTCTCCGGAGAGATACCAAGTTCGTCACTGATTCGCTTGAGCGTATACTTCTGACCGCCAAAGAAGGCAAACCGATAGAGCAGAATTTGGCGCTCTTTTTCCTTAAGGCACTCCAGGAAACTCAAGGTCTGGTCACGCAGTGAGCTTTTCATCACCTCATTATCGGGCGCATAGGAATAATCCTCGAACACGTCGTGGAAGGTTCCCGACTCTTCGTTTATCTCGCTGTCAAGCGAAATCACGCTGTTAGAGATATTCAGAATCTGAACCACGTCGCCGACCTCAAATCCAAGTTCCTTGGAGATCTCTTCTACCGTCGGATGCCGCATCAGTTTCTGACTCAGCGTGGTATACGTGCGTTGAATCTTCCGCAGAGCGTCTTCTTTGCGATGCGGCAACCGGATGGGGCGTCGTTTGTTGCTCAGCGCACGGGTAATCGACTGCTTGATCCACCATGATGCATAGGTACTGAACCGCACCTGTTTTCGGTAGTCATACTTGGAGGCCGCCTTCAGGAGCCCAAGATTGCCCTCCTGAACCAGATCGAGAAAACCGACGTCGTTTGTCACGTACGCTTTGGCAATCTTCACCACGAGCCGAAGGTTTGCCTCAACCAGCTCCTGCCGCGCTTGAGTGTCACCCTTCTGGATCCTTTTGGACAGGGCGATCTCTTCTTCAAAATTCAGTAACGGCGTCTTTTTTATCTGATCGAAATACGCTTTGAGCGCATCGTCCTGAAACGTTGTTCGTATCGTTTTCATCGTGTACTCCGCAATACACCACGCAAACTCCATGCCAACAAAGGCAAGAGCGTTCTGCAGCTCTAATTGCTTCCAATAAAGCATGTTACAAATAGCGGAGCAAAACGGAACCCTGGATCCAACGGTACCGTCAACTTTCGTATACATGCGGCTGTCACAATACTATACGAAACCAACCACTATGTCACGAGGTATTCCCATCTGAGAGGCAACTCGAGCGGAGAACCATGGATCGGATTATCTCAGCTGCTGCACGATGAGGTCGGCAATCCCAATTGATCCGGCTTTTGCCATAACCTTGGAGTACTCGTCGTAGAGCATATCCTCAAAGATGTCCTGTGAAAGGCCCCCGTGCAGCAGATCGTTCTCGGGATTCAGCGTCCCCCGCATGGAGCTGAGCATCTGCTTTACGAAGAGCGCTTCGAATTCGGTTGCAACCGCCCGAAGCGCTTCCTCGCTGTCGGTGGAGCGCGTGCGAGCAGCGAGCGTGTTTCCCGCAGCGGTATCGGCCTGGAGACGGGAGATCTGGGTGTTCAGCGCGTCAATCATGGTTCAATCCTCCCGTTTTCCGCTATCGCTTCAGACCGTTCGCGATTCCGAGCATGGTGTCGGAGGTCTGGATGGCCCGAGAGTTCAGTTCATAGGCGCGCTGGGCGACGATCATCGCAACCAGCTCACCGACAACGTCCACGTTCGATTGCTCAAGGAACTTTCCGAGCGTCCGGCCCATTCCGTCAAAGCCCGGGCGTCCCCCGATTGCATCCCCGGAGGCGGCAGAGACGCGAAACAGGTTTTCACCGATTGCCTGCAGTCCGGCCGGGTTCACAAATCGGTAAATCTCAAGCTGACCAACGTCGATGGGATCTTCCAGGTCGGGAATTCGAACCGACACCCGTCCGTCGGGAGTAACGGTTACCGTGTCGCGCAGAAATCCCTCCGGCAGAATGATTTCGGGCATCAGTCGATAGCCCTGCGAGGTCACAAACTGACCGTTGGAGTCAATCTTGAACGAACCATCGCGGGTATACGAAAAACTCCCGTCATAGTTGAGCACGCGGAAGAACCCTTCGCCTTCAATTGCAATGTCGCCGACGTTTCCCGTCTCCCGAAGCGACCCCTGCGTGAAGATCTTCTGCGTTGCAGCGACCCGCACACCGTGACCCACCTGTTCACCCACGGGAACGAGGGTTTCTTCCGTTGCGGGCGTTCCGGCCATGCGGACGGTCTGATAGAGCAGGTCTTCGAAGTCCGCGCGATTTCGCTTGAACCCGGTGGTGTTCACATTCGACAGGTTGTTGGAAATGGTGTCGATGTTGAATTGCTGCCCCGTCATTCCCGACGCCGCGGTCCACAGTGATCGCATCATCTGCTGGTCTCCTCATTGCCCATAACGTTTGTCTCAATCATCATGTTGTATCAGCCCGCTTCCGCCGAGGGTCTGTTCGGCCGCATAACGGTGGACAACAAGCGACCCGTGCTGTCGTCGTGCGCCTGAATCACCTTCTGGTTCGCTTCATAGGCGCGATTCACCTCGATCATCTGTACCATCTCGGTGACGATGTTGACGTTTGCCGCTTCCACAAAACGCTGGTGCACCCGCGGACGCTCACCGCCTTCGACGATCTCAGCGGATCCGGACTCCCAGGTGGTGTTCCAGAGACTTCCGCCCTGTTTGCGAAGGTAGCGTGGGTTCCGCACGTTGACGAGTCGAAGCCGATCAACCTCAACGGTGTCCTCCCATTCGTTCTCACGCATGGTAACCAACCGATTGGGGTCGTCGGCAAACGCCTGATTCTGAAAGACCCGGCCGTCCTGATCGATATAAAAGTTGTTCAGCTTCACGGTGATGGGTCCATCTTCACCAAGCACCGGGAATCCGTCTTTTGTGACCAGCAGCCCCTCAGGCCCCAGGAAGAACCCGCCGTTTCGCGTGTAGCGCTCACCGAAGGGGGTGTCGACCACAAAAAACCCTTCGCCTTCAAGGGCCATGTCAAACGGATTGTCGGTCTGCTTCATCGGCCCCTGCTCGAACACCGTGTAGACTTCGTTCTGTTCGACGCCGGTACCGAGCCGGCCGACTACCGGGGCGTTATCCACCGAACCAATCGACTGTGCCCGAATGGGAACCCGTACCACCTCTTCGTTCATGCGCCGCAGCAGCATCTCCGGAAAGGCCTTGTGCACGGCGGTATCGCGCTTATACCCGTTGGTGTCCACGTTGGCCATGTTGTTTGCCACCGCATCCATCCGGTGCTGTTGTGCGGTCATTCCGCTTGCAGCGGTAAAAAGTCCACGTACCACGCGTTCCTCCTTCGGTCCCTTATCTGTTTGATTATCGGTGTTCGTCGCGGTTTCTTGACGGAACCGCCGCCCATGCGGCAAAAATGCACAGGGTTTGGAACAGTGACACCACTTTTCATTTTCGCGGCTTTTCGCTATAGTGCGGATCACACGCCAGGATAGCTCAGGGGTAGAGCAGCTCACTCGTAATGAGCAGGTCGTGGGTTCAATTCCCACTCCTGGCTGGATTTCATGAATGCTCAGACGCTCCGGGCAGAGAAACGTGCACTTCGCGCCCAGATCAGAACCCGACTCACCGCCCTCAGTCCCGAATTCCGGCAGGCCGCAAGCGCTCGGATTGCCACAGCGCTTACCGGCAGCGCCGAGTGGCGCGATGCAACCACCATCTGCGCCTTCGTCGGCACCGACACCGAGGTGGACACCAACGCCATTTGCCGCCAAACGCTGTCTCAGGGCAAAACGCTGGCCCTGCCCCGCGTGACGGACACCGGAATTCACTTCTCTCTGATCGCCGGATGGCCATTTGATGCGGTGGTAAGCTCCTTTGGGGTCGCCGAGCCGGGGCCCGACGCCCCACCCCTGCTCCTTGCCGGCCCATCAGGCGAAGCGCGCGGCAATGCCGGCTCCCCGCACCGGCGCCTGCTGGTCGTGACTCCGGGCATTGCGTTCGATCGCGCGGGTGGACGGCTTGGCCAGGGCGGGGGGTACTACGACCGCTGGTTCGCGCGGCTGGAGACGGTGCCGGTCGTGGAGTGGACGGCCGTCGCGATCGCGTTTGGTATTCAGATTGTCGCGAGCGTGCCGAGTGGGAAATGGGATCGCCCGGTGCACGCGCTGGTGACCGA
>SLTF01000180.1 GCA_007130025.1 Spirochaetales bacterium
ATACGCAACGTCGGAGTATCCGTTCCCGCAACGACCCAGCCGGCGCAGATTTATTGCATGCAATTTTTGGTTTTCTGATTTGGGAAATCGTGGTACAATGGAGCCATCCTCACATATCCATCACAAAGGAATCGCCGGTCGTGAACCAGATTCTTGCCAGAGAACAGCTTTCCGAGCAGGTTTTCCGAATCAGGGTTGCCGCCCCCCTCATCGCGGAGGAGCGACGACCGGGGCAGTTTGTCATCCTGCAACTGGACACCAACTTCGGCGAGCGCATCCCGCTCACCATCGCCGACGCCGATCCAGATGAAGGATCGATCACGCTGATCTTCCAGGCCGTGGGTCGCACCACGCAGCGGCTGGCCGCGCTCAACGTCGGAGATCCCATCGAGAACCTGCTCGGGCCGCTGGGCCAGCCAACCCACATCGAGCGCGTGGGACACGTGGTCGCGGTGGGTGGTGGAATTGGCGCCGCCCCGCTCTACCCCATCGTGCAGGCGATGAAGGCCGCGGGCAACCGGCTCACGGTGATTGTGGGGGCGCGCACCGCCGACCTGGTTATCCTTGAAGACGAGATGCGCGCGGTAGCCGACGAACTGATCATCTGTACCGACGACGGGTCACGCGGCGAGAAGGCGCTGGTCACCGAGCCGTTAAAGCGCCTCTGCGAGGCCGATCCGCGGCCCGATCTGGCGGTGGCGATTGGTCCTCCGGTCATGATGAAGTTCTGCGCCGAGACCACCCGCCCCTTCGGTGTGCACACCGTGGTCTCTCTCAACACCATCATGGTGGACGGTACCGGGATGTGCGGCGGCTGCCGCGTGACGGTGGGCAACGATACGAAGTTTGTCTGCGTGGACGGACCCGAGTTCGATGGTCACCTGGTCGATTTCGACAATATGCTGAAGCGGCTTGGCGCGTACCGGAAGCAGGAGCAACAGGCACAGGAGCAGACGCCTCACCCGAAAGAACGGTGTCGCATCCCGGAGGTACGATCGTGAGTCACGTTGCACCCGAAGATCTCGCCCACCGGGCAGAGGAAGTTCTGGCTACCCTCGAGGGCAGGGAGCTCAGCAAGAAGGAGCGCATGGGCATCCCCCAGCAGGAGATGCCCGCCCAGGACCCGGTTGCCCGCCGGGAGACGATGAGCGAGGTCACCTTCGGCTACACCGAGGCGCAGGCACGGGTGGAGGCGGCGCGCTGTCTCCAGTGCAGAAACGCCCCATGCATCGAGGGATGCCCGGTGCGCATCGATATTCCCGGCTTCATCAAGGCGATCGAAGACCGCCGCTACGGTGACTCGATCGAAATCATCCGCCGCACCAGCCTGCTGCCGGCCATCTGCGGTCGGGTCTGTCCACAGGAGAACCAGTGCCAGGAGCGCTGCACCGTTGGCAAGGCGCTGAAGGATACCTTCCAGTCGGTCTCCATCGGACGGCTCGAGCGCTACGTTGCGGACCGTGCCCGGGAGCAGGCCGACAACCCCGCCCCCGACGTGAAGCCGGAGACCGGCAAGCGGGTGGCGGTGATCGGAAGCGGCCCGGCGAGCATTACCGTAGCCGCGGACCTGCGCCGCGAAGGCCACGCGGTGACCATCCTCGAGGCGTTCCACCGCCCGGGCGGGGTGATGATCTACGGCATACCCGAGTTCCGCCTGCCCAAATCAATCGTTGACGAAGAGATCGAGACGCTGAAACGGATGGGCGTTGAGATCAAGACCAACTTCCTGGTGGGACGCACCCGCACCCTGCAGGACCTGCTGGACAAGGACGGGTACGACGCGATTTTCATTGGAACCGGAGCCGGGCTTCCCAAGTTTCTCGGCATTGAGGGAGAAAACCTGGTCGGCGTCTTCTCGGCCAACGAATACCTGACCCGCAGCAACATGATGAAGGCGTACGACCGCGAGCGTGCCGACACGCCCATCTTCCAGCCGAAGGTGGTGGCGGTGTTTGGCGGCGGAAACGTAGCGATGGACGCGGCCCGGACCGCGGTGCGGCTTGGTGCCGAATCGGTCAACGTGATCTACCGCCGCACCCGAACCGAAATGCCCGCCCGCGCGGAAGAAGTCGACCACGCTGAAGAGGAAGGAGTAGTCTTTCACTTTCTGACGAGCCCCAAGCGCATCCTGGGAGACGACGATGATCGCGTTGTCGGCATTGAGTGCCTCTCCTACGAGCTCGGGGAGCCCGACGACTCAGGTCGGCGGAGACCGATCGCAATTCCCGGCAGCGAGCACGTGATCCCGGTGGACACGGTGCTGGTCTCCATTGGGAACGACTCCAACCCACTGATCACGCAGACCACACCGCAGCTCGCGGCCAATAAGTGGGGGAACATCATCGCCGATGAGAGCGGCAAGACGTCGATGGACCGAGTCTACGCCGGCGGCGACATCGTGCTCGGCGCGGCAACGGTGATTCTTGCCATGGGCGAAGGGCGCAAAGCGGCCGCCGCCATCAACGGCATGCTGCGCGGGGAACCGGAGGAAACATGACGGAACTCTCAGAGCTGCTCGACGATCGCTGCGTCGATCTCAACCTGAAGAAGGGGCGCAAGCGCGTCATCGTGTCACGACTCGCCGAGCTTGCCGCCCGCAGCGATGCGGTCACCGACGGGACCGGCTTCGAACGCGAGCTGCTCGAGCGCGAAGACCAGACCTCAACCGCGATCGGCGGTGGAATCGCCATCCCCCACAAGCTCTCTCCGCGCATCGCGCGGCGTGTGCTGGGTATTGCCCGCTGCGACGCGGGGACCAACTACGGCGCCCCCGACGGGCAGCCGGTGAAGCTCTTCTTCCTGCTGCTCGCACCCGAGGATGCGCTCAACGATCACCTTCGGGTGCTGAGCCGCCTGGCGCGCTTTCTCCACGACGCGGCCTTCCGCGAGAAGTTGTTGACGGCGACGTCCGCGGAAGAGGTACGCTCGGCGTTCCAGGCGAAGGAGCGGGAGTAGGTCCGGGCGAGCAATCGCGGGGCAGGCGAAAGGAGCGCCCGTGTCCCGGGACCCGCGTTACTCCACGTCCATCTCCCGCGGGTAGCGGTACTCCCTTCCATCCGGGCCGCGCAGAACGTAGGCGGCATCTTCGATCCGGATGAGCGCGCTCTCCACCGGAACCTTCCCGCCACCGTCGGGAAGGTCGACAGCGTAGGTGGGAAGGGCCAGGCCGGACATCCGCAGCCGCAGTTCCCTCATCAGTTCAAGGCCCCGCTCGATGGTGGTGCGAAAGTGGGCGGTTCCCGCCGCGAGGTCTCCCTGAAACAGATAGTAGGGGCGTACGCCGGTGCGAATGAGGGTGGAAAAGAGCTCCTGCAGCGTCTCGACGTGGTCGTTGACGCCGCGCAGCAGCACGCTCTGGTTTGCCACCGGAATCCCGGCGCGCAGCAGCCGGTTGACGGCGGTGCGAAACTCCGCGGTGAGCTCGCGCGGATGGTTGGCGTGCACCACCACCCACGCGGGGCGACGGCTTCCCAGCGCCTCCGCGAGCGCCTCGGTAATCCGCGACGGAAGCACCACCGGAAGACGGGTACATACCCGAATGAGGCAGTCCGGCCGCGCCCGCCGCAACCGGTCAATGATGGCGCAGAGCTCTGCGTCTCCGAGCATGAGCGGATCGCCTCCGGAGAGGAGCACCTCGGTAACCGCGGGTGTGCGCTCCAGGTATTCGCACGCAGCCTCCAGCTCTGCCTCGGTAATCCGGCCCCCACCGTAGCCGGTGAAGTGGCGGCGAAAGCAGTGTCGGCAATAGACGGCACATCGATCGTTCACCAGGAGCAGGGCCCGGTCGGCGTAGTGGTGAACGAGGCGCGGGGCGACGGTATAGCGTCGATCCCCGATGGGGTCGCTGTCTTCGTAGGGAAGGATGCGGTGTTCGTCGTCCTGCGGAACAAACTGAGCCGCGATGGGATCAACGGTTGGGTCCATGCTGCGGGCAAGCGCCTGGTAGTAGCGGCTCACGCCAAACGGGGGGTGCTCGCCGGCACCCGAGGGGTTCTCTGATCGGTTCACCGGTGCCGAGTGTGCCGGATCGTGGGCGCTTGGGCTACCCCCCTCATCACCGCCGTGATATGCTCATCAGCATCGGGGGAGACCATGAATCGCATGCATGGGTGGCATCGTACGGGAGTGATCGGCGCGCTGGCTCTTGCGGTGGCCGTTGGCCTGGGGATTGGTGCCGGTGGGTGCGCTCGACCCGCCACACCATTGCCGGTGAGCGACCCTGAGCTGCGGAGAAGCAGCGAGGCTCTCGCGGTTTCGCTGTCGAGACGGCGCGATCTGTCTGCCGGTCCGATCGAGTACTTCCAGGTCGATGCGTGGGACGGTGAGCTCTTTGCACCGGTTGAGAGTGATGAACCGCTCACCGTTGTGGCGTGGGGCCCCACCGAGACCCTGCCCATCGAGGTCGCGCGTCCGGTGATCTACGTGGTCTTCTCGCAACCGATGACCGCCCTTGCCGCGGTGGAAGAGACCCGCTCGGGCCCCCTCTCCATCAGCCCCGCCCTTCCGGGTCGCTTCCGCTGGCTCGGCTCACGGACCCTCAGCTTCGAACCCGACGCTCCGATCACCGGCGCGCGACGGTTCACGGTGACGGTCCCGGCCGACGCCGCAACCCTCGGTGGGCGGTCCCTCGGCACGGAGTTCTCCTTCCGCTTCGCAACTCCCGAACTCGACATCATTGATTTCTATCCCGGAATCCCGGGCGAGGCCTACCCGTGGGACGACACCGAGGTACCGCCTTCCGCTGCCGAGACAATCACCCTGGTGTTGAACCACGAGCCGGATCTTCGCGAGCTCGAGCGCCATCTGCAGCTGCAGGCCGAGGGACCGCCGATCGCGTTCACGCTGCGCGGCGTCGATGACGCAGCCGACACCCGCCGGGCCGGCGACCGTGTGGACCGCGACAGCGCGGCGCTTGCATCGCGTACCGTACTGCTTACCCCCGCGGAGACGCTCCCCGAGAACAGCCGCATCGCGGTGATTCTGCCGGTGGGCTCCCGCGCGGCGTCCGACCAGGTGGGGCGGACCGAAGCAACCGAGCGCGCATTCCACACCGTTACCCCCTTTGGGCCGGTGCCGCATGATGAACCTGCGTGGGGTTTTCCGCGCCGGACCGGCCCGGACGACCGCGCAGTCTTTCTGGCGTTTTCTCATCCTGTCGACTCGGACAGTGTCGCAGCCAATTTGATTCTGCCCGTTCCGGGTTCCGATCCCGCCAACCACATCGAGGTGTGGGACCGTTTCGTACGCGTGAACGGCCTTCCCCTGGAGTACGAGCAGCGCTACCCGTTCACGCTCGCGCCTGGTCTCTCCGATGTGTACGGGCGTCGGCTTGGCGAGTCGATCACGCTTGACGTGACGGTACCCGCCCTTCCGCGGTTCTGGCATCTTCCCGACCAGGGACCGCGCATGCTCGAGGCGCAATTCCCCCCGGCGGTTGCGTGGAGGCACCAGAACGTCGGTGGCGGGCTCTTCCACATCGAGCGCGTCGAAGATCCCTACGAACGCATGCCGTCTTCACGACTGCGCCCGATCGATCTCACCGCGACTCCGCGCAACGAGCGATCCCTTGAGATACTCGACCTGCGGCCGTGGCTCTCCCGCTTCGGAACCGGCTTTGTGCGCATGGCGTGGAACCTCGCCGCACCCGACGCGCGCGGCGCACGTCCGACCTGGCAGCAGCACGACACCATGCTGCAGGTGACTGATCTCGGCGTCACCACTCGGATTGGGTACAACCGGGTGCTGGTCTGGGCACACTCGCTGTCCAGCGGAGAGCCGGTTGCGGGAGCTGCGGTCTCGCTCCTGGACGCCGGGATGCGCGCCCAGCGGAGGGCGGTAACCGACGCGGACGGTCTGGCGGTGATCGAGCTCGCTCCCGGAGCGTATCGGGCACTCTTCCCGATGACGCGCGGCGAGACCATTCGCATCCTGGTCGAACACCAGGGTGACCGCGCGATGCTGAGACCCAACTGGTCTCACGACCCCTACGTACACGGTGTCTGGAACAACAGCGCGCCCGAGCAGATCGAAGCCGTACAGCGCCCCCCGCTGCTCTTCACCGACCGCGGTCTCTACCGTCCCGGCGAGGAGATCGCAATCCGTGGCGTGGACCGAACGTGGGCCGCCGGACGGTACCGCCCCTTCACCGGAGCGTACGAGCTGACCATCGAGGACCTCAGCGGTGGCTCAGCCGAGCCAATCGAGCAGGTGCGCGGAACGACAAGCGCCCAGGGCGGGTTCTGGCATCGCTTTCGGCTGCCCGAGGAAGCCGCTCCCGGATACTACCAGATCACCTACACCCGCGACGGCGTGCGACACGCTGAGTATTTCCAGATCGCCTTCTTCCGTCCGGCAGCGTTCTCGGTCTCGTTGAGCGACCCGCGCGCCGGCGGACCGCCGACGGTACGCGGTGAGACCCTGACCGTGGCCGCCCGCGCCGACTACCTCTCGGGGGGGCCGGTCGGAAACGCGGAAACCTCCGTGGGCTGGTTCCGACGGCCGGTCGAGATCGAGATCAGTGCGGCCGAAGCGGAGGGGTTCCGGTTCGGGCCGGTGTCGTACTACGACTTCCGCGTGCTGGAGAGCAGCACCCTCCAGCTCGACGGTGACGGCCGTGCCCTGCTCACGTGGGAAACGGGGGATGAAGCCGAGCGGGACGACCCAACCGACCCAACCGGCGGCTTTGCCGCGTGGGGAGGCGAGACGGCAGACGGAGCTCTGCGACCGGGAACGGCCTACCGCTATGAAGCCGAGGTTCGCGTTCTCGATGCAGCCAATCAGGAGATATCTGCGACGACCTCCCTCCTGGTCTATCCGTCGCGCCGACTGCTGGGCGCACGGCTCGCGTCGAGAACCGGCGACACAACCGTTCACTTCGTGGAGGCGGGCAGCGACGCGCGCGCCGAGCTCATTCTTTTTGACACCGCAAGCGAACGGATCGCCGCCACGTCAACCACGGCAATGGTCGAGCTCATCCGCCACAGCTGGCGGGTGTCGCACCAGCGCAGCGCGTGGGGCCGGGTTCGTACCCAGTACGAGCCGGTGGGCGAGACCGTCTGGTCGGGAAGTGCCGACGTGGTGAACGGCCGGGCCTCCCTCGCCGTTCCCGTCGCACAGGCTGGCATGCACACCCTGCGATTCACCGATCGGGACACGGATGGCCGCCTGATGGTCACCGATCTTGCGTTTTACGGAACAGCCGCCGAGTGGGTCCGATGGGCGGCCGAAGACCCTTCAGCCATCACCCTCGTTCCCGACCGTGCGCGATACCGCCCGGGAGATACGGCGCGGATTCTGGTGCAGTCTCCGCTGCCCGAAGGGCGCTACCTGCTTTCCGTCGAGCGTGAAGGCATTCTCGATCACCGGCTGATCAGCCTCCAGGGATCCGCCAATGTAATCGAGGTTCCGATTGTCGGGGATCACGTCCCCGTGGTCTACGTCGCGCTCTCGGCGAACCGTCCGCGAATCGCCGAGCCAACACCCGTCGGTGTTGAAGACCTCGGCAAGCCCGCGGGCTACTTCGGCATCGTCGCTCTGGCGGTGTCTCCCGACGATCACGTCCTGGATATCGACACTCGCTACGACAAAACCGAGTACCGTCCCGGCGATCTCGCCACGGTGACCATTCGCGTCAGCCATGGCGGTCGGCCGGTTCGCGGCGCAGAGATCACGTATCTGGCCGCCGATCGTGGCGTGCTGGATCTGCTGAACTACCGCGTCCCCGACCCGGTCGCGCACTTTTTCTCGCCCGACCGGTTTCCCCTCGGGGTCATTGGCTCGGATTCGCGCTCGATGCTCATCGACCCGGTGCTCTTCGACGTGACGAGCCTGGCGGGAGGCGACGCCGGGAAGGGAGACGAGGCGGCCACCGTCCGCGAGGACTTCAACCCCCTCGCGGTGTTTGAGCCGGCCCTCATCACCGACGCGTCCGGAACCGTGACGCTTCGATTTGTCTTCCCCGACAACCTTACCACCTACCGCGCATCGGTGCTCGCCGCGTCCGACGACCGCTTTGGTCTGCGCGAAGACGAGCTGCTGGTGACGCAGCCCATCGCGGTTCGCGCGGCACTGCCCCGTCGCATGCGCGAACGCGACAGCGTGGAGGCGGGGGTACTGATCACCAACACTACCGGTCGCGAACAGCGCGTCACCGTCCTGGTGGAGTCCGACGGACCGCAGCTGGTCGTTCACGGCAGCGATCGTCGCACCGTTACCGTCGCGCCGGGAGTTGGAACCGCCGTGCGCTTCGGCATCGCGGCCGTTCAGGCCGGAGCCGGGGGCCTGCGGTTCCGCATCGACTCCGGCGACTTCCGCGAGACGCTGATAGCCGCAATTCCGGTGGAGCGTCCTCTGGTGTCGGAAGCGGTAACCGCGGTAGGTGCGGTCCGGGAAGCAGCGGCTACCGAGACGGTGGTCATTCCTTCCTTCCTCCCCGATGGTGAAGGCAGCCTGGAGCTGCAGCTGGGGACGAGTCGCGCCTCGGACCTTGGCCCGGCGATTCGATCGCTGCTGGAGGGACGACCGGAGCTTCTCGACCAGCGAATGAACGCGCTCTTGCCGACCGTGCTCTTCGGGACACGTATTGACGGGGAGCGTCTCGACGGGTCTCCCGACCCCGGAGAGGTCCTCGCGGCAATTGCCGCCC
>SLTF01000379.1 GCA_007130025.1 Spirochaetales bacterium
TGGGGGATTAAGCGGGCGATGTTGATGGAGTTTGCCGAGGTCAGCGAGAGCGCCGTGGCCAGACGCTGGTCAACAAAGGCCTCCTTGACCATGCGCTGGCAGTCGTCAAACGAGCCGTGCACCTCCACCGCGTGGACGTTGCCACCCACCGTGGTCAGCTGTTTTTCCTGCAGCGGGCTGACCCGCCCCGACGGATAGAGAATCACCACCTCGATGTTGTGCGCGCCGTGGAAGGCCTGCGCAACGGCGCTTCCCGTGTCGCCGCTGGTGGCGGTCAGGATCACGGCTCGCCGGTCTCGGGTGCCGAGGAAGTGCTCCATGGACGCCGCGAGAAACGACGCGCCAAAATCCTTGAATGCGCACGACGGCCCGTGAAAGAGCTCCAGCAGCTGGAGTCCCGGGCCCAGCGTGGCAACGGCGGGTGAGAAGGGGAAGGCGCGCCGCGCGATTCGTTCTGCGTCGCGGTGCGACAGCTCGTCACGCAGGAGGGCAAAGACCAGCGCACCGGCCAGGTCCGCGAAGCTGGTCGTTCCGTGCATGTCGCGGATCAGATTGGTGAGATCCGGATGCTCCACCGGGTGGTAGAGCCCTCCGTCGGGCGCGAGACCGCGGAAGATACCCTCGGCAAAGGTGACCCGGTCGGACGGCGTCCGGGTAGAGGCAAAGATCATGCCGTGCGCCCCGCGTCCGCGTCGAAGAACCCCCGATGTACCACCTGAAGGGTGCGCTTTGCGTCGTCCTGATGCACCAGAAACGAGATGTTCATCTCCGAGGAACCCTGGGCAATGGCGAGGACGTTGATCCTGGCGTCACCAAGGGCGCTGAAGAGCTTTCCGGAGATACCCGGGGTGCCGCGCATCTTCTCTCCAATGACGGCGATGATCTCGAGCCGGTCGATGAGTTCGAATCGCTCGATCTGCTTCTGCTCCAGCTCGTGGGCGAGCTCGCGCTTGAGCGCCTCCAGCGCGAGGCGGGCCTGGTTCTGCCGGCACACCAGACAGATACTGTGCTCGCTTGACGCCTGCGAAATCATGATGATGTTGACGCCCACATTCGCAAGCGTGGAGAAGACCCGACCCGCCATACCGGGAACCCCAACCATGCCACCGCCTTCCACGTTGATCAGCGCGACGCCTTCGATGGACGCGATCCCGGTAATGGGATGGCGGTCGCGGGTTGGATCATCGGAGATACGGGTACCGGGCGCCTTGGGATTGAGCGTGTTCTTGATCCAGATTGGAATGTTCTTCTCCACCGCCGGAATCATGGTGTAGGGATGAATGACCTCCGCACCGAAGTAGGAGAGTTCCATCGCCTCTTTGAAAGAAAGCTGCGGAACCACGAAGGCCTCGGGTACACAGCGCGGATCGGCACTGAGCACCCCGTCCACGTCGGTCCAGATCTCAATGGCGCGCGCACCAACCGCGGCCCCAACCAGTGATGCGGTATAGTCGCTTCCGTTTCGTCCGAGGGTGGTGGTAACGCCCTCGTCCGTCGACGCGATGAAGCCGGTGATGATGGGAATCTCGGCCAGTCCGCGCAGCGCTTCGGCGATCAGCCGGTAGGAGAGGGCAAAATCAACCGCGGCGCTGCCGTGGTAGTTGTCGGTGATGACCAGGTCGCGGGCATCGATCATGATGGCGGGAGCACCAAGCGAGTCGAGATACGCCGCCACGATACGGCAGCTCATCCGTTCGCCAAAGCTGACCACGAGGTCCATGGTACGCGGGGAGCACTCTTTTACGAGCTGCACGCCGCGAAGAATATCAGCGAGCTCCTTGATGAGATCTTCAATTGGTTGCAGAACCACTGCGCGATCGGCCGCGGCAAAGAGGCTCTCGATGGTCTGCCCGTGTCGCAGACGGATCTGGTCGAGGTGGACTTGATAGGTTTCGTCTCCGGCGGCAGCCTCCGCGGCCGTCTGCAGCAACAGGTTGGTGATTCCCTTCATTGCCGAGAGTACCACCGCGATCGGGCCTGCCGATGCGGAAGATTGAATGATGGCTGCCACGTCCCGGATCCGGTCGGCGTCGCCGACGGAGCTACCGCCGAATTTCAGTACTCGCATGGTGGTGAGTTCCTCATTGTTGGCGCCATCATCGGGCAAAGCGAAACAAAAATCAAGTTTGGCCGGTAGCGAAAAGCCCGAATCATCGCTATGATGCACCATGCTCCCCGGTCGACACTGCCGAGTTTTCGCGTGTGCGCTTACTCTTTCTGCGCTCTTGGCGCTGTGGAGCTGTGCAACGCCCATTCCCGACGGCGCGACACCCGGTCTTCCGTACCAACCATCAACCGCCGCCCCGCCCGAAACCGAGCCCGGCGCCGATGGGGGCCTGGAGCCGGATGCGCCCATCACGGCGACCGATCCGGCGCAAAGCGATGCTCCCCACGAAATCCAGCCCGCGGATCGGCCGGTGCCCCTGACACCCGATGACCAGTCCACCCTCCTCGCCCGCGCCGCGGCGCTGATCCGCGCCACCGACGAAACGGTTTTGCCCGTCACGCGGGGAACCGACTCATTTCTGGGCGCGGCAGCGGATATCAACGCCAACGGCCGGAATTACGGAGCACTCCTTCTCGTTGGCGCCGAGTTCCGCGACCTTGCCGCCGCGGAAACGCTGGCCGACGCGTCGCGACTCTTTCGTGCCGATGCACGAACGCCCAATCTCTATCTCGCCGTGTTTGCCGATGTCGATACTCAACCGACGGAGATGCACCGGTTCTCCCTGGGGCGACGGCGTGTGGTGACCGCCGTCACGGTCGAGCCGCTGGCAAGCGATCACCGTGGACAGGCCGGCCCCACGCTCTTCAGCGTTTCGGTGACAACCCGCGGTGGGACCGAGCAGTACTGGTGCGGATTTGGCGCCAATGGAACCCCCAGTATGGTCGTGATCGAGAACGACGGCGCCACCCGAACGGTGGTACGCGATATAGACGGCAACGGATTGCGGGACGTGATCCGTTCGCAACAGATTCAGGAGCCGGGCCGCGTTGTTGAGACCCTCATTACCTGGACCCGATGGACCGAACGCGGCTTCCAGACGGAAGAAACCATCAACGTGGTGCGGAACCTCACGCGGTTTCTCGACACCGCACGCCGACACGCCGTCAGCGGGAACCTTGTGGCGTTTGCCGATCATGCCGTACTCCCGTCGACTCGAACCAATCTCGCTGACGCCGGCTGGTCTCTTGCGGGGACGGTTGACGCCCTCTTTGCGGAGGAGCCGTCGGAGTCTGGTGTGACCGCGGACGAATCAGCCCGTTCACCCGGCCACCTCATTCAGGCCCGAATGGTGGGCGATCTGGTGTTTCCGGTAGTAACCCGCAGCCCGTTTTCGGAAGTCGGGAGCGAATCGAGCGTCAGAACGGGCGTCCGCCTGATCACCACCACCAGCGACGACCTGTTCTTCCACGTAGACCTGACCATGGGGAGAAACCCTTTTGACGGTCGCCAGTTCTACCTGCGCCCGATCGAACTGCCAAGGAGAGAGTAAACCGTGTTCAAGTACCATATCACCGGAGGAACCCCGGTTCACGGGACGATTCGGGCAAACGGAAACAAAAACGCCGCATTGCCCTGTCTTGCCGCGACCCTGCTTACCGATGAACCGGTTGTGCTGCAGAACATCCCGGACATCGAAGACGTGCAGGTGATGCTGGAAGTCCTGGCCTATCTCGGCGCCACCGTTGAACAGACCGCTGACCGAGAGTACCGGATCACCACCGGCAACATTCGCACCAACGAGATTCCTGAGGAACTCTCGACCAAGATCCGTGCTTCCATTCTGTTTGCCGGTCCCTTGCTTGCCCGCACCGGGGGCGTCACGCTCCCTCCGCCCGGTGGCGATGTGATCGGACGCCGACGGCTCGACACCCACTTTCTGGCGCTTTCGGCGCTGGGTGCGGCGGTGGAAATTGACGGCCGGTTTGTGCTCTCTGCCGCGCGGCTGCAGGGAACCGAAATCTTCCTGGATGAGGCGTCGGTGACCGCAACGGAAAACGCCCTTATGGCCGCGGTGCTCTCGGAGGGAGAAACCGTCATCGAGAACGCCGCCTCCGAACCCCACATTCAGGATCTCTGCGCGATGCTCAACGCGATGGGCGCGCGCATCGCCGGCATAGGTTCCAATATCCTCACCATCAAGGGGGTCAAACGGCTTCACGGTGCAACGTTTCGCATTGGGTCGGACTACATGGAGATCGGGTCTTTCATTGGACTGGCCGCCGCAACCCGCGGTGAGCTCACCATTGAGGACGCTCCGGCACGGCATCTGCGCATGATGAGAATCGCGTTTGCCCGGCTGGGTATCCAATGGGAACAGGATGGCGATGTCATTCACGTTCCTTCCCAGCAGTACCTGGCGGTGGCCTCCGACCTCGGCGGAGCGATACCAAAAATTGACGACGCCCCGTGGCCCGGGTTCCCCCCTGACCTCACCAGTATCATCCTGGTTGTTGCCACCCAGGTGGCCGGCACCGTCCTGATCTACGAAAAGATGTTTGAGTCACGAATGTTCTTTGTGGACAAGGTAATCGGGATGGGTGCTCGCATCGTCCTGTGCGATCCGCACCGCGCGGTGGTCTCCGGGCCGAGCCGCCTTACCGGATCGGTACTCACCTCACCGGACGTACGCGCGGGGATGGCGATGGTCATTGCTGCGCTCTGTGCCGAAGGCAACAGCGTGATCCACAACGTCTATCAGATCGAGCGCGGGTACGAAAACCTCGCGGCACGCCTGGCAGGACTCGGAGCGAATATCACGCGCGTTGATGTGAATACCTGAGGCGCCTCCACGACTGGACGATCACACGGCCGGACGGTTACTCGAACGCGGCGAGCAGGGTCCGATACGCATTCTGCACTCGCAGGTATGCCTCTTCTGCCTGGCGTTTCTGCTCATCGTCCAGACCGGTGAGCGCATCGGGATGGAACTGACTGGCCAGCGTGCGGTAAATCCGCTTGATGTCCTCGAGCGAGCTCTGGGCGTCCACCCCAAGAACCGCGCACGCCTGCGGATCGAGCCGGCGCCACCGGGAACGCGCGGCACGGTAGTCGCCGTCGGATATGACGAAGCGTTCCGCGACCGTGCGAACGCGCGCCGGTTCGGCCCCCGTACTCAACAACAGATCGACCACCGCCACCCGCTGATCGTTTCCAAGGCGTGGACGCAGTCGCTCGGCGAGCGCAGCGCTGGTGGTGTGCACGGCCAGGGATCCGGCATCCCGGGCGATGTGGGTCAGTTCGCTGGTGCGGCGCGGCGTGAGCGAGCAGATCTCGGCAATCCGCGCAACCACCGAGGCATTGCCGTCCTGATCCGAGGGCGGGGTGTGCGCTGCCGCGGCAAGCACCACGAGGGCAACGTCAAGCGGAAGGGGATCGTCTTCTCCGGGTGCGGGCTGGTGCTCGATGAGGCGGACCAGCGAGGTGCGGTCACGGGCAAAGCGGACCGCTTCATCCACGAGGGCTCCAATGAGCAGGCCAAAAAACGCACCGAATACCCCGGCAGCCAACCCGACAACCGTTCCAATGACCTTTCCGGCCAGGTTCAACCGCGCTATCCGGAGGATGAAGTGCGAGGGGTTCACGACGAGGCCATCTGCGCCGCCATCGCAAACAGGGCCCAGACCAGGAGCAGCGCCTGTGTCACCACCAGCACCGTCATCATGACCACAAGACCGGCCGTCAGCACGACGTACCCAAGCACCACGCGGTAGGCGAAGAGATAGAACGGGGTGGTGTAATGAATCACCACCGGGAGCACCACGCCGGCGGCAACCACCAGCAGCTTTGGCCGACCAAGATAGTGCGAGCGCAGTCCAAAGGCCACGGCGAAAAGTGAGAATACCAGCAGGCTGAAGGGGCGCAGCAGTCGCATGGCGATCTCGACGAGCACCGGCTCAACGGGATATCCAAAATCGGGCAGGAGCCGCGCCTGGTGCAGCAGATCCGGGAGTCGATGGTCGGCGGGAGACGCGCCCTGCGCCGCCACCAACTCCAGACGGTCCACCGGGATGCGCAGCAGCATAATGTGGGGGAGCTCCGCGCTGCCCGCGAGGAATTCCGGCTCGTAGATGGTACGGGCGTCGCGGTCAACGGCGCGCATCACAATCCACGACACGGCATCCTCACCAATGCGCTCGATGACCTTGCCGTAGGGCGCGCGCGCGTGGAACCGCACCGAGCCGTCGGAGCTGAAGTGCAGCACCTCGATGCCCTCCGCAAAGACCCCGCCGGAGCCGATAATGAGCCGATCAATGTGGACGAACTCGCGCGTCGCCGCCTCCCTCCCGTTGCGAAAGGTCAAACTGGAACGCGACGGAAAATGCTCGCTTTCGCGCAGCTCGCTGAGAAAAAACGAAACTTCCTGCACGGCTGCGCGGGCAACGGGGTAGAATCGGATCACATCGGGATCGTTCGGATGCTCACGCAGAAGATCAGACAGCTGATGGTATGCGTCGATCAGATCCAGCGCGTTTCCCGACGAGATCCCCTCGTGGGCACGTCGCTTGCGCTCGAAGAGCTCTCGTGCGTCCTGTTCCTCCAGGGTGCGACCGAATACCCGCATCCGGTCGGTTGCGTTTTCGAGTGTTCGCGATGCTTCGGGGAGGTCGGACGAGACCGCCAGGGCGAGCCGGGCAAAATAGTGCGCACTGAAATAGTCACCCCGCTCCAGCGCCTCGCCGGCCCGCACCGAGAGTGTCACGGCGTCGGGGCCTTCGCGTTGGGCCGCGGATGCAAAGGCGTTGGGCTCGCCGTGAGCCGGGGTTGCTCCCACCTCTCCGGCGTCGGTTGCCCCGGCTTCGGGTGCCTCAACGCGGCTTCGCGCAAGAATCATGCGTGCCGTGATATCCTCGTCACTCCCGACAAGTCGCAGATACCGGGCGAAATCGTTGGCAGCTCGATGGTACTCGCCGCGCGCGAAGTGCTGTTGCCCCTGTTCCAGGACCGCGCCGGCGAACCGACTCTGATACCCCGCGCCGTCCCTGCGAGCGAGGGCGTACGGCTCCACCAGCCCAACCAGCAATGCAAAGAGCATGGCCAGAATGGTGCAGAGGACCAGGGGACCGCGCAGCGCGGGAAGGAGATCCTCGCCGCGCGCGGCCGGGGTACGGGTGATAAAGAGCGAGTAAAGCAGCAGCAGGGCGGTAAGGTGGGCGGTTGGGAGAATCGAGATCAGGGTAGCCACCGATGCCCAGAGAATCCACGAGACCTGAAACGCCGGCAGGATCTCCAGGCGGGGGAAGGTTGCCACGTGAAACGCGGCCGATCCCACCGCCGCCACGAGGTAGATCGAGACCAGTACGATGAGCGCGGTGCGCCCCTGCCTACTCACCGTGAACTTCCCTTCGCCAGTGGTCAAACGGCGGCAGAACCATATTCATTCCCACGAGAAGGAGACCGCCAAGCAACACGACAGCGGGGAAGTAGGCCCACCGAAGCGTCTCGGGCGCACCCAACAGCTGCTCAACCGCGTGGGCGAGCCCCTGGTGCGCCGCAAACGGAAGCGCAAACAGGATCAACCGGATCCACCCCAGCGTCAGCAAGGCGTTCAGCAGCGGCCAGCGAGTGAGCCGCAGGAGCACCCACGATGCGGTCAGCAAAAGGGCTACCGCAGCAATGCCGGCAGCCGTTCGAAGGGGCGTTTCCGCAAGATCCGCGGTGAGCAGAGTGGCCACGCGCCGTGCGTCGTGGGCAACCGACTCCACCGCCGGCGGTGGATCGAAGAGCGCCCACGGGGCGTGCACGGCGTTGCTCAGGACAAACGGAGCGCCGGTGGTTGCCGACGCGGGCCGTGGGGCGATTGCTTCAGTGCGAGGATCGAACACGCCCTGCGGATAGAGCGCAAACCGCGGTTGGGCCGTCGCCGTATCCAGCGAACCAACCAGGAGCCGACGGATCTCCAGTCCAGCGCGATCGTCCACGTAGATGATGCGCGAACCGTCCTGAAGAAACGATCCGGCGGCGGGCGCCCGATGCAGCGCCATGGGATCGGGTTGGCCAAACGCGGCGGCCAGCCGAATCCCGCCCCACAACCCGCCGAACAGCGCGAGCGCGACGAAGGGCAGGAGCAGCAACAGGGGAAGGATGGGGCGAACCCGCGACCGCAGCAGGCCAAACATGGCGATGGGAGCGGCGCAAAAGATGGCCGCGAGCGTGATCGCGGGGGACACGTGGGCAAGATTGGCGAACACCGCGGCCCACGGAAGAGTTGGGTGGAGGGAATCGAATGCGATCCCCAGGACCACCAGCGCCTGGATTGCGGCGAAGAGGACCACGAGCGCGAACGAGGCTCCAAAAAAAACGAGCAGCACCCTGGTTTTCACGTCGGTTGAATCCTATCACGGCCGGGTGCGCTGTGCAACAACCGCAAAAAGCCGCTCAATTCGATTTTTTCTTCATTTCGTGCACAGGTTATCCACAAGTGAACGCGTCACGCTTGTATGATATTTTTGACAGCCGTTCGGCCGATGTCCGACCAAAACCGGTTTGGCACGGTTTAATTGTATCTAATAGAATGATTTAATGCAGACAAGCCGTCATCCACCCGAAGAAGTGGACAGAAAA
>SLTF01000243.1 GCA_007130025.1 Spirochaetales bacterium
ATCCTGGACTTTCCCGATCTGACGGTAGACGGCTCCTTCCCCCTGGGAGCAGCGGTCATGGCCGTCTCCATCACCAGCGGCGTCCCGCTCTGGCTGGGCATCGCGCTCAGCTTTGGCAGCGGGCTCGTCGCCGGCTCGGTGACCGCCCTCATTCACAACAAGCTCAAGGTACCCAACCTCCTCGCGGGTATTCTGACGATGACCATGCTCTGGTCGATCAACATCCGCGTGTTGGGCAACCGCGCCAACCTGCCGCTTCTGCGTCAGGAAACCATCCTGACGCTGGTGCGGCGCATGAGCGCCGGGGTCATGAGCGATACGGCCGCGGTGCTGCTCTTTTTTCTGGTGGTTACTCTGGTAGTCAAGCTCCTGGTTGATCTGTTTTTTCACACCGACCTCGGCCTGACCATGGGAGCTCTGGGGAACAACGAACAGATGGTCATCGCGACGGGAGTGAACCCGGAGACGCTGAAGCTGATTGGCGTGTCGCTCTCCAACGGGCTCGTAGCGCTCTGCGGTGCCTTTGTGGCCCAGTACCAGGGATTTGCGGATGTGAATCTGGGACAGGGTATCATCATTGCCGGGCTTGCTTCGGTGATGATCGGCGAGTTCATTCTGCGGTCCAACCGGATCGGACTGCTGACGCTGCGGGTTGTGATCGGCTCGATCGTCTTCCGCGGCATCATGTTCCTTGGGCGCTACTACGGATTCTACATTAACCTTACTCCCACCGACCTTCGTCTGATTACCGGACTGATGATCATCCTGAGTCTGGTTGCCACGCAGATGCGGTCCAACCGAACCAATTCCCAACGCGGGCGACGCAGCGTTGCGGCTTCCATGAGCAGCCGGACGGGCGGGATCGGCAGCGCAGGAACAGGCGCGGGAGGTGGCGCGTGATCCGTCTGCAGTCGGTCACGAAGGTATTTAATCCCGGTACGGTGAACGAGAACACCGCACTGCGCAACGTCACCATGAAGGTGCGCGAAGGTGATTTCATTACCGTCATCGGAAGCAACGGTGCGGGAAAGAGCACGCTGCTCAACCTGATCTCGGGAACTTACCCGCCAACGGTGGGCACCATCCACGTCAACGACGTCGACGTCACACGGCATCCGGAGTACAAGCGTGCCGCCTACATCGGCCGCATCTTCCAGAATCCTCTGCTGGGAACCGCGGGAAACATGACGCTGGAAGACAACATGATGATCACCTACCGGAAGGGCTTCAAAGGGTTGCGCGTCAGTTTGAACCACCGGATGCGCGACTTTTTCCAGACTCGCCTCAAGGACCTCGATATGGGTCTGGAGGACCGGCTCAAGGATAACGTGGGTCTGCTTTCCGGAGGGCAGCGGCAGGCGCTCACTCTGCTGATGATGGTGCTCTCTGAGCCTGAGCTGATTCTGCTCGACGAGCACACCGCCGCGTTAGACCCCAAGAACGCGCAGATCGTGCTCGATCTGACCATGCGGTTTGTTTCCGAGTACCAACTCACCGCCATGATGATCACCCACAACATGCATCACGCCATCCAGTATGGGAATCGGCTTCTCATGATGGATAACGGAGAGATCATTCTGGATGTTGACGGAGAGGAAAAACGTGCGCTCACCGTCGACAAGCTGGTGAAGAAGTTTCACGAGATCCGGCATCGGGACTTCGAAAGCGATGAGGTGCTGCTCACGGAGCCCGACCGGTAGCGGTACGGCACAAACGCTTGCACTTTGCCGCCCGAATCGCTATATTGAGCCCTCAAAGCCGACGAACTTCCCCAGAACCCGGTGATTGAATAGCAAACGCCGCGGAACGGAATCAGCCAAAGCGACATCAACGGAAACGATACACGGAATCGGAAACAAGAAGGAACGAAGGATGGACGAACGTATCAAGAACATGCGCAATATCGGAATCAGCGCGCACATCGACTCAGGAAAAACCACGCTGACCGAACGCATACTCTTCTATTGCCAGAGAATCCATGCGATTCACGAAGTGCGCGGAAAAGACGGGGTGGGTGCCACCATGGACTCGATGGAACTCGAGCGGGAGCGCGGAATTACCATTCAGTCTGCATCAACCAACGTAACCTGGAAAGACACCGTCATCAACATCATCGACACCCCGGGACACGTTGACTTCACCATTGAGGTGGAGCGCGCCTTGCGCGTTCTCGACGGTGCCGTTCTGGTGCTCGACTCGGTGGGTGGTGTTCAGTCGCAGACCCTGACCGTTGACCGGCAGCTCAGCCGGTATAACGTGCCCTTCATCGCGTACGTGAATAAGTGCGATCGTACCGGTGCCAACCCGGTGAGAGTACGCGACCAGGTCGCGGAGAAACTCGGGCACAACGCGGTGCTGATGCAGCTGCCGATTGGTCTCGAGGACAAATTCCGCGGAATTGTAGACCTCGTTGCCATGAAGGCGTACTACTACGACGGCGACTACGGCGAGAACATTCGGGTCGAAGAGATTCCGGCGGACATGAAAGAGATGGCCGACGGCTACCGCGAAAAGCTGCTGGATGCGGCTACCATGTTCTCCGACGAGCTTGCGGAAGCCTACCTCGAGGGTGACGTGGACCAGGATATGCTCATTGCGGCAATCCGCAAGGGAACCATTTCCCGGCAGTTGGTGCCCGTCTATCTCGGCAGTGCCTACAAGAACAAGGGCGTACAGACCTTGCTCGACGGCGTGGTCCGGTATCTGCCGCATCCCACTGAGACCCCCTATACCGCCCTCGATCTTGACAACGACGAGGCGCCGGTTGCTCTCAAGTCCGATCCTGGTCTTCCCGCCGTTGCGCTTGCCTTCAAACTCGAAGAGGGGCAGTACGGTCAGCTCACCTATATGCGAATTTACCAGGGCACCATCAAGAAGGGAATGGACATTTACAACACCCGTGCCCGGAAAAAGCAGAAGGTGGGACGGCTCATTCGGATGCACGCCGACGCGACGGAGGACATCAACGAGGCGGCCGCCGGAGACATTATCGCGTTCTTTGGCATTGACTGTGCATCGGGCGACACGTTCGTGGCTCCGCCGCTCAACTATTCCATGACGTCGATGTACGTGCCCAACCCGGTTATTTCGCTGGCGATCAAGGCCAGGGATAAGGCGTCGGAAGACAACATGGGCAAGGCGCTCAATCGGTTCACCAAGGAAGATCCAACGTTCCGCTGCTTCGTTGACCCTGAATCCAATGAAACCATCATCCAGGGAATGGGTGAGCTTCACCTTGATGTCTACATTGAGCGGATGCGTCGGGAATACAAAGCCGAAGTACAGACCGGAATGCCGCAGGTGGCGTACCGGGAAGCGATCAGCGAACACGCCGAGTTCGACTACACCCACAAGAAGCAGACCGGTGGTTCCGGACAGTACGGGCGCGTTGCCGGATACGTGGAACCGCTCGAAGAGGGCGACTACGAGTTTGTCGACAGCATCAAGGGCGGTGTGATCCCCAACGACTATATCCCCAGCTGTGACAAGGGGTTCCGCACCGCGGTACAGAAAGGAACCGTAATCGGGTTTCCCATCGTTGGCGTTCGAGTCGTGATCAACGACGGCGCAACCCACCCGGTAGACTCCTCGGATATGGCGTTTCAGGCTGCTGCGCTGGGCGCGTTTCGCGCGGTGTACCCCAAGTGTAAACCAATCATTCTCGAGCCGATCATGAAAGTGTCGGTGGAGGGCCCAACCGAGTTTCAGGGGAACATTTTTGGCAGCTTGAACCAACGTCGTGGTATCATTCTTGCGTCGACCCAGGATGGAAACTTTTCGGTGGTGGAGGCGGAAGTACCGTTGTCTGAGATGTTCGGGTACTCTACGGTGCTGCGATCGCTCACCGAGGGGAAAGCCGAGTTCACCATGGAGTTTCTGAAGTACGGCAAGGTTCCCCAGAGCGTTGCCGACGAGCTCATCAAGAAGTACCAGGAAAGCAAGAAGGAGAACAAGTAGCCATGGTCAAGTCAGAACTCATCCGGCGCAGTCCCTTGCGGATTCTCGAGCAGTCGATTCATGGCGGGTTGGGAAGCGGCAACATTGGGGTGATCGCTTCACGGAAGGGCGTGGGAAAGACCGCCTGCCTGGTGCACATTGCTACCGACAAGCTTCTCCAGGGGAAGCACGTGATTCACGTGAGCTTCTCGTCGCGCACCGACCACATCATGAGCTGGTACGAGGACATCTACCGCGAGATCGCGGCGAAACGTGAACTGGAAGAATCCACCGAAATCCACGACGAACTGGTCAAACACCGCGTGGTGATGAATTTTTCGCAGGTTGGTGTCAGCGCGGAGCAGCTCATCGGCAGCCTGCGGGCGATGATTGTTGATGGGAAGTTTGGCGCTGAGTTGATCATGGTCGACGGGTATGATTTCAGCAAGGGAGATCCGGCGAGTCTCGTTGCCATTAAGGAGTTTGCCTCCGAGATTGGTGCGTCGGTCTGGTTCAGCGCGACCGTGCATCGGGAGCAACCCGAGGTTGACGACAACAACGTGCCCGTGGCGTTGAGCCGGTACATGGATTCCGTCAGCGTACTGATAACCCTGGCGCCCGAGGAAGATCACGTCTCATTGAAGCTGGTCAAGGACCACGACCAGTATCCGCAGGAGAACCTCTCCCTCGTGCTGGATTCACGCACGTTGCTGATCGTCGAGCCCGACTGAACACGCAATCACCTGCTGCGGGTCACTCCGACCCGCCGGCAGCGCGCCGCAATCGGACAGACACTGCACCACGGTGACTGCGGCGTACACGTCTGCTGACCAAACAATACCAGAAGCTCATTCATTTCAATCCACAATTGCCTCGGGACGAGCTGCTCCAGAAGGCGCTCACTTTCGTCGGGTGTCCGTGACTGGATCCATCCAAGGCGATTGCAAATTCGATGAACGTGGGTGTCAACACAGATAGCAGGAATGGCGAAACTGAGACCAAGGACGAGGTTTGCCGTCTTTCGGCCCACTCCCGGCATTGCGAGCAGGGCGTCGCGGTCCGCGGGAACGGTTCCGTTGTGTTGGTCACGAATGATGCGCGCTATCTGAAGGAGCTGTCGTGCCTTGGTGCGATAGAAGCCGCAGGGGTAGATGAGCTCCGCGATCTGGTCCTCGGAAAGGGTCAGCACGGAGTTCACGGTGGGCGCAACGGCTACCAGCCGTCTGGTTGCGGCGAGGGTTACCTCATCGCGTGTGCGCAGCGAGAGAATGGTGGATACCAGAATTCGAAACGGGTCGCGTGAGGTTACCGCGACAAGAGAGACGGACGGGAGCTCGTGTGCCGCAACAAACCGACGCACCGCAGCGAGTACGCCGCGAATCTCTGATGTCGGCGGTGGATCACTCGTCGATGTCGTCGATGTCGTCATCCAGCTCGACAACCGGCGGCTTTTCGGCGGTTGCCTTCGCGCTGCGCTTCGCCTCTGCCTCGAGTCGATCAAATACCATCGTTTCGACGTCTGACTTCGATTTCTTCAATGAGAATGAGACCTCATCGACCAGCAGCTTCAGCGCATTGTCGAAGAGCTTTCGCTCCAGGATCGGCAGCTCCTTGACCTTGCTGCGGTGATAGAGCGTTCGGACCACCGTGGCGATATCGGTAACGCTGCCCTGCTTCAGCAGGTCCAAGTTCATCTGATATCGCATCTTCCAGTCGGCCGGGATCGGTTCGTACTCTTCGGAAATCAGCTTGAGCGCTGCGTCGGCCTCTTTTTTGGGAACGATGGCGCGGATACCCAGTTCGAGTGCCTTGTCCACCGGGACCATGACGGTCATGTCGGTGACCTCAAGGTAGATCACGTAGTAGAGCAACTTCGTGTCCTTGAAATCGCGCTCTTCGATGGAAAGTACTTGACCGACGCCCTGCAAGGGATACACTACCTGCTGCTTTTCTTTAAACGCAGGGGCCTTCTTGGATTGCTTCATCGCCGGCACTATAGCAGAAAGCGCCGGATTGGTCAAAGCGGCGCAGCAGTCAGTGGTACGGTTGTCAGCGTCCGGGGAACCGAACCACGCCGGGTGCGGGCGTCATGCCAATGAAGCGCAGGTGCTTGAACGGGTGAATGTCCAGCGGGTTGGGGTACCAGCCTCCCACCACCGAGAGGTCAATGAGGTTGACCGCCGGGGAATGGCTGATTGGCATGACCACGGCGGTCTCAAGCAGCATGCGTTCGGCACGGCTGAGCGTCTGGAACCGTTCGGCGGCCCGCTGTGCGGAGCCCGCTCGAACGAGATCGTCGTACTCCCGGTTTGCAAATCCCGACTCGTTGAGGTTGCTGGTAGAGGTCCACATCTGCAGAAAGGTAAGCGGATCGGCAAAGTCCCCGATCCAGCTGATGGTTGCGAGGGTAAACTCACGATTCTCCGAGAGAGAGTCGAAGTAGTCGGGAAACTCTACCACCTCAATGAGAGTTTCCAGATCGAGGTAGTCGCGCCATGCATCGCGCATGAGCCCCGCGATCCGACCGTTCTCAACGCCGCCCGGCGTACGGATGGTCACCGAAGGCAACCCGGTACCTTCCGGGAATCCCGCCTGTTCCAGCAATTCGAACGCTTCATCGAGGTCCTGTGCGAGAATTCCTACCACCTCCGGATATCCGGGGATCACCGGCACGAGGGTGCCGGTCGGGGCAAAATGAATCTCGGGATCGCGAATTCGCTGCCAGGGCAGCAGCAACGCCATTGCCCGGCGCACCCGCGGATCCGACCACGGTTCGCGGCCGGCCACGAAGAAGAAGTAGGTGGTGGCAAAGAGCGGATTCACCACGATGGTCTGCGGTCGGGACACCTGATCGAGAGGAACACCGCCGGTTACCCAGTGAATCTCCCCGTCGTTAAAGGCACGCGCTACCGCCTCACCGTCTTCACGGAAGACAAAGCGCAGCTGCGGAACGCGGACGTTCGGCCGATCCCAGTAGCGCTCGTTGCGAACCAGTACCATCTGCGACTCGGTCCACTCGGCGATGCGATAGGCACCGTTACTGATGACCTCCGGTCCACGATCCCAACGGTTGGAACCAAGCATACCCGGATGAACCGGAACAAAGCTGTGATGGGCGAGGATATCGAGGAAGTGAGGCGCAGGTTGTGCCAATGTGACCTCAAGAACACCCGGTGACAGCGCCCGCACCCCAACGCTGTGCGGGTCGGCATTGTTTCCGGTTCGAAATGCCTCGGCTCCGGCGATCACGTCAAACAGAAATGAGTACGCCGCCTCGGATTCCGCGTCGAGCAGGGTGAGCCAGGTATCCACAAAGTGCTGTGCCAGGACGCGATCGCCGTTCCAGTAGCGAGCGCTCTCACGAAGCGTGAAGGTGTAGACGGTGCCGTCGTCGCTGATGGTCCAACGGGCGGCTACCGCCGGAACGGGACGCACGGTGAGGGGATGATAGGTGACCAGCCCTTCGTAGATCGCCGTGTAGATCTGCGCCTCGGTCGAGGTGAAGGTCTCCTTCGGGTTGAGGCGGATCCGCGAGGGAAGAAAACTGACAACCAGCTCGGTCTCGTCGGCCGACGCGACGGCATTACCACCGGCGAAGGCGACGAGAATCAGACAGAGGGCAACGGCCCGGGTTATTCGTGACATCACCCTCTGAATATACCGCCGAATACCCAGCGGTTCAACACGGATCTCAGGTGGCGAACTCGGTGTAGGGCAGACCGCAGCTTCGCGCGACTCCCTCGTGAACGCAGGTGCCGTCGAAGGTGTTGAGCCCATGCCGCAAGGCTGGGTGCCATTTCAGGGCGGCGATCAGCCCCTGTTCGGCGATCTGCAATCCGTAGTTCAGCGTTACGCTGGTCAGCGCGATCGTAGAGGATCGAGCGACGGCTCCCGGCATGTTCGCGACGCAGTAGTGCACCACGTTGTCGACGATGTAGATCGGGTCGTCGTGGGTTGTCGGTTTTGAGGTCTCGGTGCAGCCGCCCTGGTCGATTGCCACGTCAACAATCACCGCCCCGGGCTTCATCATGGAAAGCTGGTTTCGCTTGATCAGCTTGGGTGCCGACTCGCCGGGAATGAGCACCGCGCCAATGACCACGTCCGACTCGCGAAGCACGGTTTCCACGTTTGCTTCGGTGGCGTAGAGCGTGGTAATGCGGCTGCCGAAGATGTCATCCAGATACGCCATGCGCCGAGCGTTGATGTCCAGTACCGTGACGCTTGCGCCCATGCCCACCGCAATCTTGCACGCGTTGGTGCCGACGATGCCGCCACCAAGCACCGCCACGCTGCCGCGCGGAACCCCGGGCACCCCGCCAAGCAGAATTCCCCGGCCGCCGAAGGATTTCTCAAGGTACTTGGCTCCCTCCTGAACCGACAGTCGTCCCGCGATCTCGCTCATTGGGGTCAGACACGGCAGCGACCGATCGGGGAGCTCGATAGTCTCATACGCTACCGCTGCTACGTTCTTCTCGAGCAGGCATTTGGCCAGCGGGATGTCGGCGGCAAGATGCAGGTAGGTGA
>SLTF01000129.1 GCA_007130025.1 Spirochaetales bacterium
AGATAGTCACGCCGCTGGGCAAGGAGCACGAGTATTTGCCGAAGTTCGCCCTGGCGTGATCGCAGCAGGTAGGCCGGTGATTATGGGGTGCGTGGCAGTTTCACCAAGCTTTGAGGCAGTTGCCACGGTATGCTTGTTCCCGTTCCCCCGGGCCGCTATAGTGGCTGCATGCAGCATCTGGTTCAGTTTGGAGCGGGAAACATCGGCCGCTCATTCATCGGCGCGCTCTTCGCTCAGGCGGGCTGGAAGGTTACCTTTGTGGACGTGGACGAGCGGGTTGTACACGAACTCGCCCGACGCGGCGGTTACCCCGTTGTGGTCAAGCACCCCGATGGTCGCGACGAACGACGTGAGGTCTCAGGGGTTACCGCGATCAACGGGAGAGACGGCGGAGCGGTGACCACCGCGGTGCGTTCCGCGGATCTCATGGCTACCTCGGTGGGGAAGCAGGCCCTGCCCCACGTGTTGCGCGCAATTGCCGAGGGGCTCCGCGCCCGCGAAGCGCCGCTGGATCTCATCCTTGCGGAGAACCTGCGTGACGGCGCCGCCTTCGCGCGGTCCGTTCTGCTCGCCGCCTTGACCAACCGTCCCGATCTGGTCGAGACGGTGGGCCTGGTGGAAACCAGCATTGGGAAGATGGTCCCGCTGATGAGCGAAGCCGACCGCAGCGCCGATCCGCTGCAGGTCTTTGCCGAGCCCTACAACACCCTTATCCTCGACCGCCACGGATTCCTGGGGCCAATCCCCGATGTGGCCGGCGTCCAGCTCGTCGATACCATCGCCGCCTACGTCGACCGAAAGCTCTTCATTCACAATATGGGTCACGCCGCGGCGGCCTACCTGGGGTTTCGGGCGAATCCGCATACCACGCTGCTCCCCGACGCATTGGAGCCGGTTCGCGACGTGGTCCGCGCGGCAATGCTGCAGGCGGCAGCTGCGCTGGCTTCCGCCTACCCGCAGGATCTGACCCTCCCCGACCTGCACGCCCATGTCGATGACCTTCTGTTCCGCTTCGGGAATCGCGCGCTGGGAGACACGGTCTATCGGGTTGGGCGCGATTTGCCGAGAAAACTGCACAAGAGCGATCGCATGGTGGGTGCCCTGCTCCTGGCCGCGGCACATACCATGCCGAGCGATCGCATCGTGGAGGCAACCGAAGCGGCGCTCTCATTCGACGGGCGCGACGAATCGGGCCGCCCGTACGAACCCGACGCTGTCTTCCGGGCGGAGGTACTCTCTCGCGGAATGGATGCCGTCATCAGTGAGACCTGCGGTCTCGACGAGACGGTTCCCGAGGAGCGGCGTGTCGCCGACCTGCTTCGCCGTGCGGCCGCCTCCAGTCATGCATGAACCGCATCGATCAGGGCAGCTGCCCCTACCTGCCCAATCGTCGCTGGGTCAGCCACGCATTTGCCGCCGGTCAGCTGACCGGGGAGGTGTACGAGTCGCTGATTAACGAGGGCTGGCGGCGCAGCGGCTCGATCTTTTACCGAAACTGCTGCCCGGCCTGCTCGCTCTGCATTCCCATCAGGGTTCCCGTGTCCGAGTTCTCCATGAGCGATTCCCAGCGCAGGGTGATGCGCAGAAACCGCGATGTCGAAGTCAGTTACCACGAAATCGCACCCGACGAAGCGATCTGGCAGCTCTACCGAACCTATCAGCGCGAGCGTCACGGCCGCGGAGCCGAGGACGGCGAATCGTGGGAATCGTACGTGAAGTTTCTGGGCGAGTCCCCCGTTCCCACGATGGTGATGCGGTACACGGTGGGAGATGAGCTGATTGGCGCCGGTTGGATTGATCTGCTGCCCGAGGGGATCTCGAGCGTCTATTTTGCCTACGATCCCCGCCACGCCTCGCGAAGTCCGGGCACCCTCTCCGCCCTGCACGAGCTGCGGTTTGCGTCCGAGCTCGGCAGGGAGTGGTACTACCTGGGCTTCTTTGTGCCCGGCTGCCCGTCGATGTCGTACAAGGCGCGCTTCCGGCCGTATGAGCTGCTCATCGACGGCCGGTGGTACCGCTGGTAATCACGCCGCGGCGGCAATCGCAGTAACGCCGGGGTTCACGCGCCGAGGCAGCGGTCGAGTTCGCCGATGATGTCGTCAATGTGCTCGATGCCAATGGAGAGCCGCACCATCTCCGGTGGAACCCCGGCCGTGCGCTGCTGATCTTCACTCATCTGCGAGTGCGTGGTGCTCGCCGGATGAATCGCGAGGCTCTTTGCATCACCGACGTTGGCCACGTGGGAGAACAGCTCCAGCGAGTTGATGAACTTCTCACCGGCGGGGCGACCGCCCTTGATGCCAAACACCACCATGCCGCCGAAACCCTTGGTAAGGTACTTCTTGGCGTGGGCGTGGGTTGGGTGGCCGGGCAGACCGGGATAGTTCACCCACTCCACATTGGGGTGGTTCGCCAGATGCTTCGCGACCGCGAGAGCGTTTTCGCTGTGACGCTCCATGCGCAGCGGAAGCGTTTCCAGGCCCTGCAGAAACATCCACGCGTTGTCCGGCGCAATTGCGGCACCGAGGTTCCGAAGCGGAACCACCCGCATCCGCAGGATGTAGGCGATGGGGCTCAAGGGGCCGAGGTCGTGCGCGAAGCGCAGTCCGTGGTAGCTTCCGTCGGGCTGGTTCATGGTGGTGAACTTGGGATCGGTCCAGTCGAAGCGTCCCGCGTCGACGACGATTCCTCCAATTCCCGTCCCGTGCCCGCCCATCCACTTGGTCAACGAGTTCACCACGATATCCGCGCCGTGGTCGATGGTGCGAAGCAGGGCCGGGGTGGTGAAGGTTGCGTCAACGATCAGCGGGAGACGGTTGTTGTGCGCGATGTCGGCAATTGCCGCAATGTCGGGCACGCTCAGCGCCGGGTTTCCGATGGTCTCCAGAAAGACCGCACGCGTCTTTTCATTGATTGCACCCTTGATGGCGGCGAGATCAAGTGGATCAACGAAGCGAACCCGAATCCCGTAGTTGGGCAGGATATCGTTGAACATGGTGAAGGTGCCGCCGTAGAGGTGGCTGCTGGAGACCACCTCGTCGCCGGCCACGCAGATGTTGAGAATGGAATAGAAGATGGCGGACGTTCCCGACGCCACCGCCAGGGCGGCGGCCCCACCCTCCAACGCGGCAACCCGCTGCTCAAGCACATCCTGCGTGGGGTTCATGATGCGGGTGTATATGTAGCCGAGCTCCTTCAGCGCGAAGAGGTTCGCGGCGTGCTCGGTATCGCGAAACAGGTAGGCGGTGGTCCGGTTGATGGGCACGCCGCGGCTGGGGTTATCCTGCGTGGCCACCTGGCCGGCGTGCAGGGCAAGAGTCTCAAGTCGGTAATCACTCATCGGTTACTCCTTGTTGGTTGTTGGTTGTTGGTTGTTGGTTCGATTCGCGGTGCCCGCATGATCTATTCATACAGCCAGGTGCTCAGATAGCGCTCTCCGGAGTCACAGACCACGGTTACGATGACCCGTCCCTCGTTTTCGCTTTTGCGCGCGAGTTCCAGCGCGGCCCACACGTTGGCGGCGGCGGAAATCCCACCGAGAATCCCTTCCTCGCACGCCAGGCGGCGTGCGGTAGTTCCCGCGTCCTCTGCGCTGACAACCATCACCTCATCAACCAGCGACCGGTCGAGAGTACGAGGGATGAAGCCCGCGCCAATACCCTGAATGCGGTGCGGGCCGGGAGCACCGCCGGAGAGTACCGGTGACGCGTCGGGTTCAACGGCGACGGCGCGGAACTCGGGCTTGAGTTCCTTGATCCGTCGTGCGACACCGGTAATGGTGCCGCCGGTACCGACGCCGGCAACGAAGACATCCACGCGACCTTCGGTGTCGCGCCAGATCTCTTCCGCGGTGGTGCGGTAGTGAATATCCGGGTTGGCCGGGTTCTCAAACTGCCGGGTGAGGTGGGCACCGGGGGTCGCGTGCACGATTCGTTCGGCTTCCTCCACCGCTCCGCGCATTCCCTCGGCGCCCGGGGTCAACACCAGTTCCGCTCCAAACGCGCTCAGAAGCCGTCTTCGCTCCACGCTCATGGTGTCGGGCATGGTAAGCACCACGCGATAGCCCTTGGCCGCCCCCAGAAAGGCCAGCGCGATACCGGTGTTACCGCTGGTGGCCTCGACGATTGTGCCACCGGGCTTCAGGGCCCCGGACTGCTCAGCCGCCTCGATCATCGCCTTACCGATCCGGTCCTTCACGCTGGACAGAGGATTGTGTGATTCGAGCTTCACCCAGACTTCCGCACCGGTCCCCTCGGCCATTCGCGAAAGCCGCACCATCGGCGTATTTCCTACCAGATCCGACAACATACCGTTCCCACCATTCTTTAGTTACGTAAATCTACTGTCTTAGTTGAGTTTCTGCAAGCCCCTCGGAGCCGTTTCTCGGAAAGCAGTGGATCCGGTGCGGAGGGAGCTGAAGCTGAACCGTTCGCGACGGTTCGTGCCACGCCGGCATCCCGAGACCGGAATCCGGAGAACCGCCGGTCCCATGAGTGCCGTCCGGATCCGTGATCAGCACATCCAGCTCCACCCCACTCTCAAGCGCAACCCGGCAGCGTATGCGCATCCCCATGGAAATGCGGCGCAGCACGGTTGCCGGAACCCGGTTGTTGCCCTCGGGAGCCGGTTGGTCGCCGGGGGCGATCCGGATCGCCTCTGGCCGGACGCTCATCCAGACCGGCCCATCGGGGAGATTGGGGGCAGAAACCGCGAAGTGGCCGTAATTGGTTTTGACGATGGAGGCGCCACGGCTGCTCAGGGTGCCGGCAATCAGATTTCGGTTGCCAAAGAACTCAGCCACGCGACGGGTTGCCGGTCTGTCATAAAACTGCGCGGGAGGCCCTGCCTGTTGAACCTGCCCGTCGAACAGCAGTGCAATGCGATCGGCAAGAAGCACCGCCTCTTCCTGATCGTGGGTCACAAAGATGATCGTGACGTCGAGGCTCTGCTTGAGCGAGAGAACGAGCTCGCGCATCTCATCGCGCAGATGGGCGTCGAGGCTCGAGAACGGTTCATCAAGCAGCAGAACCTGCGGTTGCACCACCAGCGCCCGTGCCAGCGCGACGCGCTGCCGTTGACCACCCGAAAGCTGGGAGGGCCGTCGCGTCTCAAGCCCCTCGAGGCGCATGAGCGCAATCATGCGACGCACTTCCCCGGCGATTTCGGCGGACGGTCGCTTGCGCATGGTCAATCCAAACGCGATATTCCGGCTGACGTTCATGAAGGGAAAGAGCAAATGATTCTGAAATACCATGACTGCGTCCCGACGCTCGGCCGGAACCGCGGTAACGTCGCGATCACCAAATCGTATCATGCCCCGATCGGACGGAAGCAGACCGGCGATCAGTTTCAGCAGGGTGGTCTTCCCGCATCCCGACGGTCCCAACAGGGCTACCAGCTCTCCCGGCTCGGCTGTCAAGGATACCGCGTCAACGGCGGGTCGGTCCGTGCCGGGGTAGGTGTAGGTGACGTCTTCGAGTCCGACGCGGATCACACGCCCTCCAATCCCGAGACGCCGGCCGAGCGTCCACCGAGCATCCGTGCACTGACAACCAGAATCAGCAGGGCCGGGGCCAGAAACAGCAGGGAAACGGCACCGGTCATCGCGTGGTCACCTGCGGTCACAAAGGCGAAAAGCAGCACCGGAAGGGTAATGATCCGACCGCCGCCAACCAGAAGGGTGAGCGCGTACTGACTCCATGAAATGAGAAACACAAACAGGGCACCCGTTACCACGCCCGGCAGAACCGCCGGAACCGTAACGTGGAGAAGGGTTTCCCACCGCGAGGCCCCCAGGCTACGGGCCTGTTGCTCGTATTCGGGATCGTAGGCCGAGAATACCGCGCGCATGACCATCACCATATACGGAAGCGCCGGCAGCAGGTGGGCCACTACCACCCCGCCCAGGGTTGCCGAGATACCCGCCCGAATCAACACTACCTGCACCCCCATGATGACCGCAAGCGCGGGGACGATCAGCGGCGCAAACACAAGGGCCTCGGCAAACCGCTTTCCGCGAAACCGGTAGAGCCCAAGTGCCCGCCCCGCCGGAACTCCCAGCGGCACCGAGACCGCGGTGGTGGCCAGTGCAATGATGACGCTGTTTCGGGTGGCCTCCGCGACGCGGGAAGCCGGCGACGCCAGATAGCGCCAGGATCGCAGCGACCACTGCTCGGGCAGCAGCCGCGGAAACCACCACCCCCCGCTGAGCGACCAGATGACCAGCGGAATCGCGGGTAGCAGAACGGCGATCACTATTCCCGCGATCACCACCGTATGCATCGCCCTGATGCGGTCGCGCGGCGCACGCCACTCATCCATCACGCCGCTCCGAGAAAACCCGGGTAGCGCCGCGGTACAGCGCCACCAGCACGAGCGCGATCAAGGCGATCACGAGATTGAGCGCCATCGCCTCGGGACGACGCGTCAGGTCGCTATCGGTGTAGAGCCGGTAGGCGAGCACCGAGAGCATGGAAGGGAACCGCGTCCCCAGCACGAGCGGTGTCTCAAAGGCGCCGAACACAAAGGCGAAGACGATGATTGTCGCCGGAACTACCGCCGGCAGCGACAACGGAATGAGTACGTGGCGTATGCGCTGAACGCGCGATGCGCCCAGCGAGCGGGCAACCGATTCGTAATCGTCACCCACCGACTGAAACACCGCAAGGGCAACCAGGCCCACGAAGGGAATCTGTTTCCAGGCGTACACCAGAATGATTGCGACTCCCGCCGAGTCATGAACCAGTTCGGGAAAGGCCGCCGGTGCGGGGATGAGCCCTCCATGAAACAGAAGACGGGACAGAAGCCCGCTTTGGGAAAGCAGCATCGCGGCAGCCACCGCCACTACCAGATGGGGAACCGTCAACGGTATCTGGTAGAGAAACCGGATCAGCCGGCTATTCCGCAGCCTCCGTCGCAGCACCAGCGCCGTGATCAATCCAAAAAGCACCGTGAGAACGGTGGAGACGGAGGCAACCCAGAGCGTCAGGCCCAGTGAGCGAAGAAACCCCCGGCTCGTGAGCACCGCAATGAACGCGTCGCCGGAGAGGGTGCGCATTCCCAGAGCGGGAAGGTAGCCGAGACTCTGTACCAGGGCCAGCATGATCCCCCCGGCAAATAGCACGCCAATCACCAGGAGGGCCGGCGCCAGAAGCAGCGCGGGTCGTGCCGACGCGACGGAGTGGCGGCTCGTCATCATCCCCCCTAACGCTGAAGCACGTGCTCGACCCAGCCGGCCTCGATTGCTTCGAGCCAGTCTGCCTGCAACTCGGACAGCCGCACCGCGAAGAGTTCTTCGGGCGGAAGCGACGAGGGGTGCCGACCGACCTCCGCAAACCGGGCGTGCATCGCGGGATCAAGGCGGGTCACGTCAATTGCGGGGAAGTCACCCCAGACCTCCGGTCGGCTCTTTTCCAGCTGCACCTCCGGATCAAGGAGGGCGTTGGCAACTACCAGGGCTCCCGCCTTTGCCGAGGCGTTGAATGGAATTGCCACAAAGTGGTTGGCGCCAATCGTACCGTCCTCAAAGACCATGGTCCTGGTGGATCGCGGGTAGCGCCCCTGTTCCACCATGTTCGCCGCGTGGGCAGGGTTGTAATTCATGTCAAACCAGATCTCGCCGTTGGCGAAGAGATCCTGCATGGCGGTGCTGGTCTCGGGATAGGTACGACCCTGCCGCCACAGATATGGGGCAATATCGCGCAGGATCTCCCATACCCTCGGAGCGAGGCGGTCAAAGACCGCCTGATCGAAGGGTCCCAGCAGCTCTTCGGGATCATCAGCAACGGAATACAACAGGTGTCGCAGGAAGACCGAGCCGGTGAAGTCGGGCACCGCAGGATAGGTGAACCGGCCCGGGTTTGCCCGGATCCAGTGTAGAAGCTCTCCAACGGAGCGAGGCGGTTGGGGAACACGGGCCGAATCGTAGATCAGCACAAACTGGGCCGATCCGTAGGGTGACTCAAAGCCGTCCACGGGAACCCCGAAGTCGTAGCGTACGGCCGGGTCATCGGGGTTGACGTACCGCATATTGGGTAACCGGTGTGAGTAGGGACCGAAGAGGAGGTCCGCCTGCCGCATGGTACGGAAGTTTTCTCCGTTGATCCACATGAGGTCAACGGATCCACCGGAGATGCGCCCGGCGAGCCGTTCGCCGAGAACGGCGTTCACGAAGACCGACGCATCGGTTACCGGTACCATCACCAGCTCGACGCCGTAGCGCTCCCGGACCCGATCTGCAACAAACTCCGAGACAAACCGGTTGATCGGCTCTGAACCTCCCCACATGTTGAAGTAGACCCGCTGCCCACGCGCCTCGCTCACAATCGCGTCCCAATCGAGACCGGGAAACCGCCGAGCGAAATCGTCCGCCGGGGCGCGACTTCCCGCGGCCGGGAGCGGGGTGGATACCGCTATCGCAAGGACCGTGCACAGTACCAGCGGCACCACACGCCTCG
>SLTF01000335.1 GCA_007130025.1 Spirochaetales bacterium
ACTACTTTCAGGAGCTTGAGTCCATTGATCCCGAAGGGCTGCGACGATCCGGAGCGCAGATCGCCGATTACTGCCGGGCCGGTGTCAATCCTGCGTCACGCCTCATTCTTTGCGGGTTCAGCCAGGGTGCCATGGTGAGCGTGGAGGCGTGTCTGCAGATCGATCGACCGATCCACGGGGTCCTGCTCTGCTCGGGAGCCGCGATTGCCGTGGAACGTGCAGAGCAGCAGCTCGCCAACCGGAAACCGCTGCACTTCGTTCAGACTCACGGCACCGAGGACACCGTGCTCGAGTACCAGGCTGGTGTTCGGCTCTTTGACCTGCTGCGAAGAGCGGGGTGGAACGGTCGGCTCATTCCCTTCACCGGAGGGCACACCATCCCCGCTGAGGCGCTCGACGCGCTCGCGGAGATGATTGAAAAAGGCTGAGTTCTCGGTGGGGCGTGCGGTCTATCGGCCCGTGAGGGCGATGGCCTCGACTTCAACCGAAGCGCCTTTTGGCAGGGCCGAAACCTCTACGCAGGATCGCGCGGGAAAAGGCTTGTTGAGCCGACGCTCGAACACCACATTCACAATTGGGAAGTTGCCGAGGTCGGTGAGGAAGCAGAGGATCTTCACCACGCGATCGAACGATGAGCCCGCCGCGATGAGGACCGCCTCGAGGTTGTCCATGACCTGCTCCGCCTGCCGCTGAAAGTCTTCCGAAACCAGAACACCGGTAGCCGGATCGAGGGGGATCTGGCCGGAGGTAAATACCAGTTGGTCCGTTCGGATTGCCTGTGAGTAGGGCCCGATGGCCGCTGGGGATGCCGTAGTGGATATTGCTTCTCGGTTGGTGCTCATGGCTATCTCTCCTTTGGGGTTGCGGGTTGCCTTCCGACTACACCCGTGCCTCTCGAATGTAATTGTAAACGGTATACCGCGAAACGCCGAGCTCTTTGGCCACGATTTCCACGGCGCCTTTGACATCAAAGATGCCCTGACCGTAGAGCTCACTGACCACGAGCTTGTTCTTGACCTGATGCGACATCTCGCGCTTGGGACGAATCTGCGAAATCGCGGTGTCCAGCGATCGCCGCACCAGCTCTTCGGTGCTCATCACAAAATGTTCCGGAGAATCCTCCGGTCGTAACCCTCCTCCCGAAGGGAGGAACTGCGCGATGACCTCCACCAGCGGCGCCGAAAGGTTCATGTTGATGCAGAGCATACCGATTGGTTTTGCTCCGTTTCGGATCAGGGCCGTGACCGACTTGAGGGTCTTTCCGTCGTTGGTGGTGCTGTAGTAGCTGCCGACTACATCGTCTTCCACGGTTCGGGTACTCTTCAGCACCTTGATGCCGAGATCGGTAATGGGTGATCCCACCGAGCGGCCGGTGACGTGGCCGTTACGAATCCTGATAATTGAATGGCCGAGATCCTCAAGCGAGTGGATCAGCACTTCGCATTGATTCCCAAAGAGAGTGGCAATTGCATCCACCACGGGGTGAAGAGAGTCAAGAATGGCGCGATCGCCGGCGGTAAGACTGAGTCCCTCCAGCTCAAGTTCGTCGATGGGGCCGCCAAACTCCTCGATGATCGCGGTTTCCCGCTGTGTCGTTTCTCGCTCCGTCACCGCGTCTTCTCCTCTTGACGGCAGATTTGCTTCGACGGCGAGCTGCGATTCACAGGACCGCCGCAATCCGCGAGATGCCTTCTTCGACCATCGACCGCGGGCAGCCGATATTGATTCGCATATGGCCGTCTCCGCCGTCGCCAAAGCTGGTGCCGTCGTTCAGCCCAACCTGTGCGCCGCAGAAGATGGTCTCCCGCAGAGCCGACTGCGACAGACCGAGCTTTGAGAAATTGAGCCACATCAGAAAGGTGCCCTCCGGCTCAACCGCGCTGACCTGGCGAAGGTCACGCTTCAATCGCTGCTGAACGTACTCTACGTTTGCCGCAAGGTAGGGGAGCGCCTGGTCGAGCCAGGGGCCGCCGTACCGATAGGCGGCTTCCGCCGCAGCAATCGCAAACACGTTGGCGGTGTACAAACCAAACACCCGTTCCTGTGCCTGGTCAAACGCGTGCTTCATGCGGGCATTCTCGGTGATGATGACCGACGCTTTCAACCCCGCGATGTTGAAGGTTTTGCTTGGAGCAACGCCGGTAATGGTTCGTGCTGCGATATCGGGCGACAGGGACGCAAAGGGTGTGTGGCGGAATCCGGGAAACACCAGATCGCCGTGAATCTCATCGGCAAAGACCAGAAGATCGTGTCGCAGCACGATGTCGGCGAGACGCTCCAACTCAGCGCGGCTCCAGACGCGCCCCACGGGGTTATGAGGACTGCAGAGAAGCAGCATGCGGGTTCGATTGTCGATCTGCTCTTCCAGGGCATCAAAGTCCATCTCGTACCGACCGTTGCGCACCACGAGCTGATTGTTCACTACCTGCCGACCGTTATTCCGGATTGAGGCCGGAAACGGCGGATAGACCGGTGACTGCAGGATGATGCGGTCGCCTGGTGCGGTGAAAGTCTGAATGGCAACGTTCATGCCGGTAATCACGCCGGGCGAATAGGAGAGCGAGCTCGGCTGCACCGACCACTGGTGGCGGGTGTTGAGCCAGCCCACGATGGCGTCATAGTAGCCCGAGGGCATCTCGGAGTACCCGTAGACACCGTGGCCCGCAACGCGAAGCACCGCCTCCATGACCTCGGGCGGCGACTGGAAGTCCATGTCCGCAACCCACATGGGCAGCATTTGATCCGCTCCGTCGCAGCAGGTGCAAAAATCCCACTTAACCGAGTTGGTCCGCTTACGGTCGATCACCGTATCGAAATTGTATGGATGCAGGGTTCTCAACGCCATTTTTCCCCTTGTCGCGATAATGGGGCCGATTATACCCAGCTATTAAAATATGTCAACAAAACTTGCAAAATTATTTTATTCCGGCTTGACAAAGTGGTTGGGTATACCCATACTCGCGGTTGTCGAATACTGAATAGTAAGGCGGCAGGTTTCGCGCTACAATTCGGTAGGAATATACCGAGGGCTGAGAGAGTTGTTGAGAAACCTGACCGGTGCGTTGCGCCGGCATCGGTAGATTCATGAGGGCTGTTGTTGATAAAATCGACATCGCTACTCATAATGCACACTGCAAGGAGGTTCCTATGAAAGGAATAATGCGTTTTTCGGTTCTCGCGGTCTTGACCGCGGTTCTGGTGCTGGCCGGATGCGGCGGCGGATCGCAGCAGGCGACGACGGGGGAGCCTGAGACGATTCACATCGCACTGACGGCACCGATCACGGGTGACTGGTCTGAGTACGGTGTCAACTTCCGCCGATCGGTTGAGATGGGGATTGATTACCTCAACGCCAACGGGGGAGTGCTTGGTCGGCAGCTGCGTCTGTCGGTAGGCGACACCGGTGGAAGCCCGCAGGAAGCGGCCACACTGGCACAGCGCTGGACGTCTGATCCCACCATCGTGGCGCAGATCGGTTCGTTCTCGAGCTCGGAGGCCATGGCGGCACAGCCGATTTTCGACAGCGAAGGTATGGTTCAGCTCTCGCCAACGGCAAGCCACACCGGTTTCGCCCCCGGCTCGGAGTGGAGCTTTGGTATCGTTGGTACGCAGGCGGCAGAGGGTCCGTTCATGGCGAACTTTGCCTATAACGACCTCGGGCTGCGACGGATCGCGGTGCTTCACCTGAACAACGACTGGGGAATCGACACCGCTCGTCACTTCTCGGACGCGTTCACCCGCCTGGGCGGAGAGATCGTTCGCACCGAGTTCTACTTTGACGGCGAGCGCGATTTCACCGCGGTGCTCACCCGCCTCGCGGCCACCAACGCCGACGGCTTCTTCATGGCCTCGTTCTTCAACGATGGCGCGGCGATCGCCCGCCAGAAAGAGCGAATCGGCTGGGACGTTGCCTTTCTCGGACCGAGTTCGCTCTACTCGCCGCAGCTCATCGAGTTGGGTGGTACGGCGGTCGACGGACTGAAGACCAACGTCAGTTTCTTTGGCGACGATCCGGATCCGCGGATTCAGGCTTACGTGAGTGAGTTTCAGCAGCGGTTCAACGCCCGTCCTAACTTCCACGCAGCCCTGGCGTACGATGCGATTATCCTGCTCGCCGACGCCATTGAGCGTGCCGGTTCGACCGATCGCCAAGCCATCCGCGATGCGCTTGCGCAGACTCGGGACTTCCCCGGGCTGACCGGCAGTATCACGTTCACTCCCGCTGGTGATGCGGTGAAAGAGTACCGTCGCCTCTGGGTCAACAGCGGGCGCTTCGAGATCTGGGAGGGCTGATCCCTCGCTGTGTGCCGGCAGGCGAGTGCGTCGTCGGCACCGCACTTTGCATCCTGCGCGGGGCTGTCCGCCCCGCGTTTTCTTCCACCACTCGCGGCAAGGAGTAACCGAAGGTGCTTGCACAGCAGATCATTAACGGCATTACCCAGGGAAGCCTGTTTGCCTTGCTCGCGATATCGTTCGCGATTGTCTACGGGACGCTTCGGCTGGTCAACTTTGCTACCGGCTCGCTCTACATGATCGGAGCCTACACCTCTTTCTATGTGGTCCGCCACGTGTCATCCAATCTCTTCGTTTCCCTCGCCATTGCGGCGGTGGTCGGCTTTGTGATGGGATTGATTCTTGAGCGGCTGGCGTTCAAGTCGCTGCGCGGCGTTTCGCGCATCGCTTCGCTCATCTGTACCATTGGGTTTTCCCTCTTCCTGAACGAGCTCGCGGCGGTGGTCTTCGGGCGCGAGACGCGGGTGATGCCGTCGGTCCATACCGGGACGGCGTTTCGCATCGCGGGAACGAATATCATCTGGTTGCAGGTGATCATGATTCTGGTAGCCGCCGTTATTGTGATCGGGCTGCAGCTTCTGTTGTTCAAGACCAAGATGGGGCTCTCAATTCGGGCGGTTTCGCTTGATTACAAGACCGCGGGGCTGATGGGGATCAACGTCGATCGGACCATCTCGTTTGCCTTCGGGCTGGCGAGTGCGTGCGCGGGGGTTGCCGGGGTGCTCGCGGCGTTTTACTACAACTCGGTCTTTCCGGTCATGGGAACGCTTCCGGGCTTGAAGTCGTTTTCCGCCGCCGTTTTCGGCGGATTGACGTCGATTCCCGGAGCAATCCTCGGCGGTTACCTCCTGGGGGTTATCGAAAACCTCGCGGTGCAGGTCATCTCGTCCGGCTATCGCGATATCGTCGGGTTCATCATTCTGGTGGTGTTTCTTCTCGTGCGTCCGCGCGGTCTGCTCGGACGCAAGATACCGATGTAGCAGGGGGCCGACATGGAACTGAAACAGATGCTTCGGCGTATTCCGACACTGCTCGGGTCCGCTCGTGCAACCATGGCCGCGTTCTCCGTCCGGTATCGAATGCCGCTGGTTCTCTTACTGCTGGTGGGTATCGTCGCCTTTCCGCACGTAATTACCGGCCCATATTACATCCGGGTTGCAACCATCATGGGCATCTACGTGATTCTGGCGTCGAGTCTCAACATCATCATCGGGTTCACCGGCCTCTTCTCGCTGGGACACGCCGCGTTCTACGGGATAGGCGCGTATACCTCAGCGCTGCTCGCCACCCAGGCGGGGGTCTCGTTCTGGATCGCGCTGCCGGCTGCCGGTCTTGTTGCGGCGGCGTTCGGCGCCCTCATCGGCGTGGCAACACTTCGGTTGCGGGCGGTCTTTCTGGCGTTTACCACGCTGGGATTTGGCGAGATTACCCGGATCGTGATTCTGAACTGGCGCTCGTTCACGCGTGGCCCGCTCGGCATTGCGGGCATTCCGGTGCCTCGGTTCTTTGGGACCCCGTTTACGAGGGTATCCTACTGGTACCTGGTGGCGGGTCTGGCGGTGATTACGGTGCTGGCGGTCTACCGCGTCTATCACTCGCGCATCGGGCGGGCTCTGGTTGCCATCCGCGAAGACGAGCTCGCTGCACGCAGCATGGGCATTCACGTCTTTGGGTATAAGGTGCTGGCCTTCACCATGGCCTGTTTCTTCGCGGGAATCGCGGGGTCGTTCTTCGCGCACTTTCAGCGATTTATCTCGGCGGACTCCTTTCTCAACACGGAGTCGTTTACCATCATTACCATGGTGGCACTTGGCGGTACCGGCTCGATCGTCGGTGCGGTGGTTGGAGCGGTGATCCTTACGCTGCTGCCTGAGATGTTCCGGTTCCTTGTTGAGTTCCGGATGGTGCTCTACGGGTTGATCCTGATCATGGTCATTGTGCTGAAGCCGGGCGGAATCGTGGGCGTGAAGGGCGTCTTTGAGAAGCCGAAGAGCCGGCGAAAACCGTGGATCGTAGAGAAGCTGACCAGAAAACCAACCATTCCCGACACCACGCAACCGCAAGGAGGAACGCTGTGAGCAGCGACGTGATCCTCGAAATGAAGAAGGCCCGCCGAACCTTCGGCGGGCTGGTAGCGGTGAACGACGTGGATATGCAGATTCAGCGCGGATCGATCCACGCCATCATCGGCCCCAACGGTGCGGGCAAGACCACGTTCTTTAACGGCATCACCGGCATTATTCCCGTGGTCTCCGGTTCGATTCTGTTTGAAGGTACCGAAATCCAACAGACAGCCACGCACACGATTTGCCGGCTTGGGATTGCGCGTACGTTTCAGAACATCCGCCTCTTTCCCTATCTGTCGGTGTTGGACAACGTGAAGATTGGTACGCACAGCCTCTACTGTGGTTTTGTGCTGGCAGCCCTTTTGCGCAGCCCCAAGTATCGGCGGGAGGAACGCGAGATCACCGAGTTCTGTATGTCGCTGCTCGAGAAGACCGGCCTTGCCGACAAGGCGGATCTGTACGCGCGAAACCTTCCCTACGGGGACCAGCGGAAGCTGGAGATTGTCCGCGCCCTCGCGAGCAAGCCAAAAATGTTGTTGCTCGATGAGCCGGCAGCCGGCATGAATAATACCGAGACCGCCGGGCTGGAGCACTTCATTCGCTCGCTGAAAGACGAGGCGTATACCATCGCGATCATCGAGCACGACATGAAGCTGGTTATGAGCATCGCGGATGTCATCTCCGTCCTCGATCACGGCGAGAAGATTGCCGAGGGGACCGCACGTGAGATTCAGAACAACCAGCGGGTGATCGAAGCCTATCTGGGCAAGCAGGGAGCCGCGTAGTGAAAGTGCTCGACGTCCAAAACCTGGTAGTATTCTACGGCAAGATCAACGCCCTGAAGGGCGTCTCGCTCTCGGTGGAGCAGGGGCAGTTTGTCACCCTCATCGGGGCGAACGGTTCGGGAAAGACCACGCTGTTGAATACCCTGACCGGGGTGGTTGAGGGTACCGAAGGCTCGATCCGCTACCACGGCAAAGAGATCCTGAACCGCTATCCTCACGAAATCGTTCGGATGGGCATCGCCCACGTGCCGGAAGGTCGCAAGATCTTTCCGGAGCTGACCGTCGAGGAGAACATGCGCATCGGCGCCTTCATTATGAAGGATCGCACCCGAGTACAGGCGCTCCTCGATCGTAACTACGAGCTCTTCCCCCGCCTCGCTGAGCGTCGGCGGCAGGAGGGTGGTACGCTCTCCGGTGGAGAACAGCAGATGCTCGCGATTGCCCGTGGGCTGATGTCGGACCCCGAGCTCATCCTGCTGGATGAGCCGAGTCTGGGCCTTGCGCCGCTGCTGGTTGAAAAGATCTTTGAATTCATCGTAGAGATCAATCGACTGGGTAAATCGATCCTGCTCGTCGAACAGAACGCCAACCTCGCGCTGCAGGTGGCGCACTACGGCTACGTCATGGAAACCGGTCGGGTGGTCCGAGAAGACCGCACCGATCGGCTTCGAAGCGACGATGCGATTAAGAACGCGTATCTCGGTATCGGATAACCGCGGCACATCGCGCCGCTGCGGATCATCCGTTTCTGTGCATCAATTACTGTGCATCGATTAATCGCTGCGCAGATACGTAAGGAGAGAGGCAATGACCAAGATTGAACGAGTTGAGAAGTCCCTCGCGGGCGTGGAAGTCGACCGACCGCCGGTGTCGTTCTGGTACCACTTTGGTGTTCAGCACGAGCCCGGTGAGCGCATTGCGGAACTGTCGATCGAGTTTGTCCGATACTTCGATCTCGACTTTCTGAAACTGATGAACGACTACTATTATCCGATGCCCGACGGTCTGAACGAGGTAACCAGCGCCGAAGACCTCGGAAAAATCAAGCGCTTCGACATCCATACCAGTGACTGGGCGCAGCAGCTTCGTGCGATCGATATTCTGGCCCGCGAGCTGAAGGATGAGGTCTATTTCATCGATACCGTGTTCGATCCGTGGCAGATCCTGCTGCGCAATCTTGCCGGCGAGCACCTTCCTCGTCTCCTGAAGGAGTGCCCCGACGCGGTTCTGGGTGCCCTCGATGTGATCACCGAGAACACCATTGCCTACTGCAAAGAGGCGCTGAAGCGCGGCTGCGCGGGTGTGTTTGTCTCGACCTTTGGCGCCGAGAAGCAGATGCCGCGTGAGCAGTATCTGAAATTCGCCAAACCGTTTGTGAAGCGGATCTTTGACGAGACCGCCGGTTCGGCAATCATGAATACCGCTCACGTTCACGATTACGGCATCTTTGTGGATGACGTTCTCGATATTCCCATGGACATCCTCTCCTACGAGGACCGTGACCCGTCAAACCCGTCCATGCCCGAGATGCGTAAGAAGTTCTCTGGAAGCATCATGGCCGGCATGGACAAGAACCGCATGACGCGGGTGACGCCTGCCGACGCGGTTCGTAACGCCCTCGAAGGCTGCGAGCTGGGAGGGAAGACGAAGTTCTTCCTCGCACCCGGGTGCAGTTTTCCGACCTGGCTCTATCCACGGTCCGGCACCGTGCTGGTTGAGGCGGTCAAGGCGTTGGGAGCCTGATTCCCGGGCGGCATGTCCGTTCTGGTTGTAGACTTCGGCACGTCCAGCTGTCGCGCGGCCACCGTTGACCGCAATGGGGTGGTGAGGTCGGTCTCCCGCATCAAACACCCTCCGGGACAGCGGGGCGTCACCCTCGATGTTGAAACCGCGTGGCATACCCTCTGCTCGGCGGTCCGGACGGAACGCCACGGCAGCGGCGCGTCCATTGACGCAATTGCGGTTGCCGGTTTGCTCGCCTGGGTCTTCCTCGACGGGCACGGCGATCCGCTGGGCCCCGCCTTGACCTACGCCGATTCGCGCGGAGGAGGTGAGGCTCGCGCCGCGGAGATCGCGGATACCGAAGGCAATAACGGTGGCGACACCCGACTTCCGCACCGTCTCAGCGGACGCCGTGCCCGGGCCGATCTCGCGGCGTGGAAGCTCGCGTGGATGCGGTCCCACCAGCCTGAAATCTTCGCCCGGATTACCGCGGTACACGGCCTCAAGGACGAGTTGGTGCGTCGACTCACCGGTGTGCGCGTTACCGACCTCGCTCACGCGGACTACACCCACTGTTTCTCACCGGGCGACCGGCGGTTTTCCGACGAGTTGTGCGAACGAGCCGGACTGTCGCCTCGGCTCTTTGCTCCGGTAGTTGCGGCACATCAGGTGGTGGGGCGACTGCGCCGCGATGTGGCCGCCGCGGTGGGAGTGCCGGAGGGCACTCCGGTGGTTGCCGGCAGCAGCGACGGAACCACCGCGATGTACGGCTGCGGCGTGCTGAGCGGCGAGCTGGTCGCCGTCTGTGGAACCACCGACGTGCTCATGCAGCATCTGACCGAGTTCCCATCCGAGCCCTCGCCTGCCCTTACCGTGAATAGCGCCATGGTTGGAAGCGGATTTCTGGTTGGCGGGTCCACCGGAACTTCGGGGGGTATGCTCGCGGCGGTTGCCGCATTGACGGGACTGGAACTCGGGGAGTGTGACGCTGCGGCGACACAGGTGCCACCGGGATGCGCCGGTCTGGTTGCCCTGCCTTCGCTGACGGGGGAGCGCGCTCCGTACTGGCACGACTCTCTGCGCGCCGGGTTTACCGGCCTCTCCGAATCGCACGCCCGTGAACACCTGGTGCGGGCGGTCATGGAGGCGTGCGCCTACCGCTGGCGCCGCCTTGTGGCTCTGCTTGACGACGCAGGGGGCGCAAGCAGGGGTATCGCGGTTTCCGGCGGCGGCTCGGCGTCGACGATCTGGAACCAGATTCGCAGTGACGTGGTCCGACGCCCGGTGGTGCGCCGCAGTGAGCCCGAGGCTACCATACTCGGAGCAGCGATGTTTGCCCGGGCGGGGGTGGATCCGTCGGTTTCTCTCCTGGAGCTGGAGCACCGGTGGATCAGTGACGGCGAGACGTGGTCCCCGCGCGAGGAAACCGCATCGGTCTACGCGGACGGGTTTGCCCGGTTTGAGCGAGCCATCTCGTCGGGGGCACAGGAGGCAGTGTGGCAGGAAACATCTACTTTGTCGGAATGATCGGTTCGGGCAAAACCACCCTCGGTCGGCTGGCTGCCGAGCGCATGGGGCGTCGCTTTGTAGATCTTGATCAGGAGATGGATCAGCGGCTGGGATACTCCTTCCACCGCCTGGTTCAGGAGCAGGGATGGCTTCCGTTTCGCGAACTGGAGTACCGCATCTGCAAGGACTTCGCACGCTTGCAGAACACCATTGTCTGCCTGGGCGGGGGTACCGTCCGCTACGAGTGGAATATCGATGCGGTGCAGGGGTCGGGCCACATCGTGCTACTCGAGGTTTCGCTTGATGAACTGGTGCGCCGGGTGCGCGTTGCCGACCGCCCGCGGGTCAATCCGGGTACCGACCTGGTGGCCGATGTGCAGCGGATCTGGTCAACGCAGAGCGAGAAGTACTACCGCCCGGCGGAACTGGTCTACCGGGCGGAAGGAAAGAGCATCGATCAGGAAGTCGACGAGCTGATAACCGAGATCACCACCCGGGGGTGGTGATCCGGTCTGGCTCGCCGGGATGAATTGACTCGCCGGGCGGTTAACCCTGAACCGAAATATCGACGCTCGGTCGCAGTTTCGCCAATACCGAAACGGGACCGTGTACCGGATGGGCCTTGAACCGGTCGATGAGTCCACGGTCTGTGGCGCCGGCATCCAGGAGCGGGAACCCGACCTGGTAGAGGTGGTAGTCAAACCGCGGAGCCCACTTGCGCGAACCAAGCCGTGCGGTGATCGAGCAGTTGTCCACCATGTAGGCCACGCCCTTGTAGTGCATGTAGGGGTTCAGTGAGTCGACCGCCTCGATCACCGATTCGTTGACGATCTCCGAGTAGACGTGTCCATGGCGGCTCAGAAGATCGATCTGCGCCATCATGGTTGCCACGTAGACGCCGGCCGTTGTTGGATTCATGGGGATCTTTGCCTCGTCCCGCTCGGCACGAACCGATTCGCCAACCTTCCACATGGGAGTGTTGTCGATGGTGCCCATGGGGAACTCTTTCATGCGGTCGCCGGCGAGGATGACCGAGCGGATCTCGTTGCCGGACCGCACTTCATCGTAGCACTCCACCAGGATTTCCATCGCGGCGGGGTAGGCGGCACAGTAGGCGTTCTCAAACGCGGTTTTGTCCGCTCCGGAGAAACCCTCGTAGACCGCAAGAATTCCCTTGTGAGAGATTGTCTTGGAAACCGGTCCGGTGATGCACTCAACGGTCTCGCGGAACGCCTGCTTCGCATCCATTCCCTGTTCCATGTAGCGCAGGTAGAGCCGCTCCACCACGCCGTGCACCGCACCAAGAAGGATACCGCGCTCGCCGAAGATATCAGAACGGTACTCCATCTCCAGCGACGTCATGAACGAGAAGGGCGCACCGAGCGCAACGGACCAGCCGATGGCGTAATCGGTTGCCCTTCCGTCGATGTCCTGCTCGACGGCGAAGCTGGTGTTGATGCCCGCGCCGTCGGTCTCCTTGCCCTGCTCGTAGAGGCGGCGAACCGATGGGCCCATGCCCTTGGGGCAGACGCCAATCACGTTGATGTTGCGGGGAAAGGTTTCGCCTTGAGTCTTCAGGTAGCCAAGAAGGAACCCGTGTGAGAGACCGAGCGTTGCTCCCGGCTTGAGTGCGGCAAACACTTCCTTATACAGGTTGGCCTGTGCGGCATCCGAGATGAGCAGGATCACCAGATCCGAAGCGGAAATCACCTGCATCATTTCGCCGAGGGTGCCGCTGGACTCGGTGAAGCCGGCTGCCTCGGCCTTCGACCACGAAGAGCTGTTCTTGCGCAGCCCGACCACAACGCGGATTCCGCTGCCGTCGAGGGAATCACGCAGGTTTTGCGCCTGGGCGGGTCCCTGCGAGCCCCAGCCAATCACGCCAATCTGCTTGACGCCGTCGAACGCCTTGGGAAGGAGGGAAAACAGTTTGCGCCCCCCGCGGATGATGAACTCTTCGGTGTCGGCCAGAGTGATCTTCTCTTTCTCAAATACCTTGGTGGTGAAGTCAAACTTCATATGTGCTCCTTGCGTCCGTTTCTGTTTACTCTGCTGCGAGTCTTGGAACATGATACCGAATTCAGAGTATTGCGTAAAGTGATTTATTTCGAATAGAATGTTGTCTCATATGCAACATGAAGATCTTGCGCTCTTCCTCGATCTCTACGAAACCCGCAATTACGGCCGGTCGGGCGCGCGGTGCAACATCTCCACGTCGGCGCTCAGCCGGCGTATCATGCGCATGGAAGAGGAGCTCGGCGTCGCGCTGTTTGCTCGCGACAACCGGAGTGTCACCCCTACCGCAGCGGGTACCGAGTTTGAGCGATACGCGCGGTCGGTTATGGGCGGCTGGACCGAGTTGAAGGAGCGGCTCTCCGAGCGCGAGGATCGGGTGGAAGGCGAAATACGCATCTTCGCGTCGGTGACCGCCTGCTACAGCATCCTTCCCGACATCCTGCGCCGGTTTCGCCAGGACTATCCGTTGGTTCACATTCACCTCAAAACCGGAGACGCGGCGCTCGCCCTACAGACCGTGCTTGACGATGAGGTCGACGTCGCGGTTGCGGCTCTGCCCGCGCAGATCCCCGCGCGGCTGGAAACCGTGGTGATTACTACAACCCCCCTCGTCTGGATTGGGCCGGCGATGGCGTGCGCGGTGCGGGATCTGCTTCGTCAGCGCCCTGTCCCGTGGGAGCGGGTCCCCGTTGTCCTCTCCGAGCAGGGACTCGCCCGCCGCCGTGTGGATCGCTGGTACCGCGAACTGGGCCTTGATCCGCCGATCTACGCCCAGGTGGCGGGGAACGAGGCGATTATCGCGATGGTGAGTCTTGGGTGTGGAGTGGGTGTGGTACCACAGCTGGTTGTCGACAAGAGTCCGCTGCGGGAAGACCTTCTCGTGATTGCCGATGGGCCTGAGCTCGAGCCCTACCACGTCGGCATTGCCGTGCAGCGGCGGCGGCTTCAGCACCGGGCGGTGGCCGCCTTCCGGGACACCGCCAGAGCATCGGTCCGGGATGGTTGACGCCAGCGCCCAGCGGGTGTTTCCAAGATTGTGCATTTTCTGGGGGCCGTGCTACCATGAAACGGAGGAACCGCGGTGATTGCAACCGATATGGCGCAGAAGTTCGTTGACCGGTTCTGCGCCACCATTCGTTACAACGTCAACGTGATGGATCCCGACGGCATCATCATCGCCGCGCGCGATACCCATCGAATCGGAACCTACCACGAGGTTGCGCACGCGCTCGTGCTCTCCCACCGCGACGAAGGGGTCGTGCGCAACGGTTCGAGCGCACCTCCCGGGGTTCTGCCGGGGGTGAACCTTCTGTTGCGCCACCGGGGCGAGGTGGTCGGAGTGATTGGCGTTACCGGTGATGCGCCGGACGTGGACAACGTTGCTCACACGGTCCGCACCGCAATCGAAGCGATGCTTGAGTACGAGTGGGAACGCGCCCAGCTCGATCATCGCAAGGACCGCAATCGTCTGCTCATCGATCTGCTGGTGCATCGGGAGGATCCCGATCCCCGCCAGCTGAGCGCCCTCGCGGTGCGATGCGGCTACGACGCGCGGCTTGCGCGCATGCCGGTGGTGTTGGAGACGCCCCCCGCGGCCAGTCCCCACGACTACCTGGGAGCTGTGCGAGCCTGCCCGCTGCACACCAAGCAGGACATCGCGTTCATTGGAGATTCGGGACACATCACCGTGTTCAAAACCGTTCCGCGGGCGGACTCGGGCGTGGTTTCCGAGATGCGACGGACCTTCCTTTCCTACTGCGAAGCCGTGGATGCGGCGTGCACCTCCGCCCGCCGGGAGACACCGCTTCGGTATACCTCCGGTCCCGTTCACACCGATCCGGTCCACTACCGGGCGTCCCTGCGAACCGCTCTGTGGATTCTGCATCGCACATCCTCGCGGAACGCCTTCTTTTTTGACTACACCAGCGATCTGTTGCTCCACTCGATCGCGCCCGAGGTGTGGCACACCGTGTTCGACCACATCGCCGCCGGCCTCGCGGGGTCCAGCCTAGTCGATGAAGCGTCGCTTGAGCAGCTGGGGCAGACCTATCTGGTCCTGTGCGAAGAGAGCATGAGTGCCGGGCGAGCCGCCGCGCGACTGGGTATTCATCGCAATACGGTACTGTTTCGTCTTGGCCGGTTGAACGAGTTGACCGGGCTCGATCCGTCGTCGCGCTGGCGTGACCGCCGGACGCTGCAATTGTTCTTCGAGTTTGCCCTGCGACGAGTGTCACAGACCACCACACAGAGTGGATCGGCGTTTGTTGTGCCAATTGCCCAAAATTCACTCGTCTGATTAGGCGATATTTCCATTGACGGGGGCAAACCTTGCCCCTACACTGGAACACAAGGAATTCACACTATCTTTCTCAGGAGGGTGACTATGGTATCTGGACCAATTGCATTAATCATGCTGGTCGTCGCGGTACTGCTGATCATCTACGGAACCGCCAAGTTGCAGATGAATGCATTCGTCGTACTGATCGGCGTTGCGTTTCTCTATGGCATTGGAATCCGTATGCCGCTCGCGGACGTTATCGGCCGGGTTACCGGAGGATTCGGCGGCACAATGGGGGCGATTGGTATCGTCATCATTGCCGGTACGATCATCGGTACGATTCTGGAGAAGACGGGCGCTGCGCTGTCGATCACACAGGCCATTCTGGGCCTGGTGGGAGAGAAGCGTGCTCCGCTGGCCATGAGTTTTGCCGGTTTCGTGGTTTCGATCCCGGTGTTCTGTGACTCGGGGTACGTCATTCTTTCACCGCTGAACAAGGCGCTCTCCGTTCAGGCCAAAAAGTCGATGACGGTCATGGCCGTTGCCCTTGGTACCGGTCTGCACGCCACCCATGCGCTGGTTCCGCCAACGCCGGGGCCGATCGCGGCTGCCGCCGAACTGAATGCCGACCTCGGCATGGTGATTCTGTTCGGCCTGATGGCTGCTCTGGTGAGCATGTTTGCCGGTTACATCTTCGCGATCAAGGTGGCCGGAAAGTACGAGCTCACCGCGGAGTTGGAAGAGTCCTACGATTCGCTCAAAGCGAAATACGGCAAACTGCCGGGGACCTTCCACTCGCTGCTGCCGCTGCTGGTGCCCATCGTGCTCATTCTCCTGAACTCTGTTGCAGCCTTCCCGACTCGCCCCTTCGGCTCGGGTGGTTTCTTCGAGTTTGCGCGCTTCATCGGAGCTCCTGCAACCGCACTCATCATCGGTGTGCTGATCTCGCTGACGTTGGTCAAGAAAGAGCTGCGCCCCGAGGCGCGGAGCACCTGGATGGGTGACGGCGTCAAGCACGCAGCCCTCATCCTCGCGATCACCGGTGCCGGTGGTGCCTTCGGTCGCGTACTGCAGGGTTCCCCGATGGTGGCGTTCATCTCTGATTCCATGGGTGACCTTCGGCTCGGCCTCTTCCTGCCCTTCCTCATCGCGGTTTCGCTGAAAATTGCGCAGGGTAGCGGTACGGTGTCCATTATCACCACGGCGGCGATCATCGCTCCGCTGGTCCCGATCCTTGGGCTGAACCCGGTCCTCACCGTACTGGCGATCGGTTCGGGTGCCGTTGTTGTATCGCACGCCAACGACTCCTACTTCTGGGTTGTTACCCAGTTTGCCGGAATGCCGGCACCAATGGGGTACAAGCTCTGGACGGTGGCAACCGGGGTGCAGGGAATCTCGTCGTTCATCTTCGTGCTGATTCTTTCGCTATTCATGTAAACGACTCGTGTCGGAAGCCCCCCTGGGGGCTTCCGGCCGGTTCCCACTCCACGTTTTGTGTTTGATTACTCATCAAGGAGGGATGCCATGCGTATTGGTTTCATCGGGCTCGGCATCATGGGAAAGCCCATGGCAAAAAATCTTCTCAAGGCAGGATACGATCTGCTGGTCTATGACATCGTGTCCGAATCGGTTTCGGAGCTGGTCACCGCCGGGGCCGCCGCGGCAGAATCGCCACGTGACGTTGCCGCGAAGGTCGACCTGATCATCACCATGCTACCCAACTCACCCCACGTCAAAGAGGTTATCCTCGGAGAGAGCGGGGTCATCGAAGGAGTCCAATCGGGTGCCATCGTGGTGGACATGAGCTCGATTGCGCCGCTTGCCGCTCAGGAAGTCGCCGCGGAGCTGGAAAAGAAGGGTGCGGTCATGCTGGACGCACCGGTCAGCGGGGGAGAACCCAAAGCAATTGACGGATCGCTCGCGATCATGGTGGGTGGACCCGAGCATGCCTTTGAAAAGGTGAAGGACGTACTCTTGAAGATGGGCGCGTCCGCGGTGCGGTGCGGTGATATCGGCGCCGGCAATGTCACCAAGCTGGCCAATCAGATCATCGTCGCCCTGAACATCGCCGCGGTGTCGGAGGCAATGACGCTGGCCACCAAGGCGAAGGTTGATCCGGAACTGGTGTTCAACGCCATCAAGGGTGGCCTTGCGGGAAGCACGGTACTCAACGCCAAGATGCCCCTCATCCTCGAGGGAAACTTCAAGCCGGGCTTCCGCATCGAACTGCACATCAAGGATCTGCAGAACGCCCTCGATACCGCTCACGAGATCGGTGTTCCGGTACCGTTGACCAGCCAGGTGATGGAGTTCATGCAGGCGCTGAAGGTAGCCGGAAAGCAGACCGACGACCACGGCGGGTTGATCCAGTTTTACGAGTCACTGGCGGCGGTTGAGGTCCGCAGGAACGCGTGATTGCCACGCTTCGGCTCCGACTGATGAAGCGCCGCGCCTTGAGCGCGTACCAGGAAGGCGACTTCACCACCGCTCACTCGCTGTTTCAGCGGATTCTGGACGCGGAGCCGGGCTCTCCGGGTGCGCGCCATAATCTGGCACTCACCAATATCGCCATGGGCAACTACGAAGAAGCCGAACGCCTTCTGCTCCAGGAGCTGGAGGACTTTGGTGAGTACTACCCCCGGCTCCGCGCCCTGGCCGACCTCTACTACGTCGGGGGCCGCCGGGAAGACGCCAACGCGTACTACCGACGCTGCGCAGCGAGCGATCCCCCCGAGGGAGACGTTGGCCTCCTCCGGAAGCGAATCGAGCTGACGGACGATGAAGCGCGCTACGATCGCGTGAAACGCGCCCACGAGAGTTTTGCCGACGGGAACCGGCTCATGCAGGAGCAGCGCTGGGACGAGGCGATATCCGCCTTCACCCGCGCCGCAGATTACGACGAAACCAACATCCACGCGATGAACAACGCGGGATCGATCTACCTCAACCACAAAGCTGACCCAAAACAGGCGGCGGGGTTTTTTCGGCGGGCGCTTCGCTGGTCGAACATGCCGTGGATCCGGCGCAATCTGCTCCAAGCCGAAAAGGCCGACGAGGACAGCACAAAACGTACAGGAGCGAAGCGATGAATCAGGCGGCAGCTCGCGCCATTGCCGAAGCGGCGCTGAAACGGGTCGATCCGGTGAGGATGATCACCGACTGTGTCACATTGAACGGCGATAGGCTGTCGATCCAGACCGAGGCCGACAGCCTGACGGTCGATCTGAATGACTTTCGGCGGATCATTGTGGTGGGTGCCGGAAAAGCAGGGGCGTCGATGGCGTATGGCCTCGAGCAGGTGCTTGGTGACCGCATCGAAACCGGACTGGTGGTTGTCAAGTACGACCATCTGCGCGACCTGAACCGCATCGAGCTGCTGGAAGCCGGACACCCCGTGCCCGACGAGAGCGGGGTGGCGGCCAGTCGCCGCATCGTGGAGCTCGCAGAGTCCGCCGACGAGCAGACGCTCTGCCTGGTGCTCATCTCGGGTGGGGGATCAGCCCTGCTCACCCTGCCGGCTGCCGGTGACCAGGGTGAGGTGACGCTGCAGGACACGCAGGAGACCACCCAGCTTCTCCTTGAAGCGGGGACGCCGATTCAGGAGATCAACTGCATCAGGAAACACATCTCGTCGGTGTCGGGCGGCCGGTTCTGCCGCATTCTTCAGCCGGCCACGACGGTGAGCCTCATTCTCTCGGATGTTGTGGGTGACGAACTGGAGAGCATCGCCAGCGGGCTGACGTGCGCCGATCCCACCACCTTCGAGGATGCCTGGGCGGTTGCGGAGAAATATCGCATCGCCGATCGACTGCCGAAGCGGGTGAGGGCGCTGCTGGAAGCGGGACGCGCCGGACGAGCCCAAGAAACGCCCAAGCCGGGGGATCCCGCTTTCGAGCGCGTGCATAACGTATTGATCGGAACCAACGCCCTGGCGCTGGATGCTGCGCGGCGAGCAGCCGAAAAGCTGGGTTTCCACACGGCGGTGCTGACCTCACAGCTGACCGGCGAGGCACGAGAGATTGCTCGGGTATTTTCGGCCATGGCGAAGGAGTTGGCCGCTTCGGATGCGGGCTTTCTGTCAAAACCCGCCTGTGTGCTTGCCGGTGGGGAAACAACGGTAACCGTGACCGGTACGGGCAAAGGTGGTCGCAATCAGGAGATGGCGCTCGCGTTCCTGAGTGAGGTGGCCGCCCGCCCGTCGCGCTTCGAGGGAGTAACCTTTCTTTCTACGGCGACCGACGGGAACGACGGCCCCACCGATGCGGCGGGTGCGTTTGCCTCGGTTGCCGTAGCAGAGGCGGCAGACGATGCTGAACTCTCCATTGGCCGGACGCTCAACGACAACGACTCATACCATTTCTTCGAGCGGATCGACGCGCTCTACAAAACCGGGCCAACCAACACCAACGTCTGTGACCTGCAGATCCTGCTTGTTGAGTAGGTTGTGCTTGTTGAGTAGGTTGTGCTTGTTGAGCAGGCCTTCGGTGTGGGGTGGATCGGTCAGAAGGCGGTAAGCTCGCCGTCCTCACCAATCAGTTGAGAACTCCCGGCCAATAGCTCCACGCCGTCGGTCTTCAGTACCTGATCGAGGGCGTTCTCCGAAACCCAGAGCTCGCCGATGTGCAGCGTGTTCTTGATGCGCAACACGGTGGCGGCGCGGGGATCGGGGTTGCCGCAGGTTCGCAGGGCGTAGGCGAGGGCCTCTCCGGTGTCCGCCGCAATGGGGGGGATCTTCCCCCGTTCCAGAAAGGTGCTGGTGAAGAGGTTCGGGTTCATGGTGGGGAAGTCGATCTTCCGGTAGAGTTTCTCGGTGATGAGGTCCGCAAGACCAACGCCCAGCGCGTTTCCGTGCGATGCGGGAGTCAGGTCGGTGCAGACGATCCGGGTGATCCAGGGCGTTGTGGGCTCTTCCTGACCGGGGATGCGCATGCGGCCGATGATGTTGGGATCCATTCCAACACCGCTGATGTCTTTGCCCATCTCATCGATGACCACGATGTCGATACGGTCGAGAGGAAGCTGCGGCATCGCCGCCCGCGCCACGTCGAGCAGTTTCATCTCTTCGGCTTCAATCACCTCGGCGCGCAGCGCACGAATCACCATGGTTTCGTCGTATGCGTTCTCAACCAGAGCAACGCCGGCGCGGATCTTCCCGCTCTTCATGATCTCCCGGGCAGCGGGAACCAGCAGCTCCTTCAACCCGCGTACCCCAAAGCGATGCATCGCGTCGGCCTGATCGTGTTTACCCAGTCCGATGATCGACATCTTCATGATGCCGCTCTCAATCGCCGAATGAAAATCGGTGTGAGGCTTGACCCGGTTCACCAGCACCACGCCGTCGCTCTCGTACGCCAGACGGTCCATGTAGAGCTTGTGCGGCAGACCGTCGGAGGGCAGCTCCACCGTCTCCATTGACGCGCGAACGGGCGCGCCCACGCGCTCTTCGGTGATGCCGTAGTCCGCCAGAACCTGAGCCTGGCCCTCGGCGGTACCGCCGCCATGAGATCCCATCACCGGGATAATGAAGGGCTCCGCACCGGCCCGGCGGATCTCTTCCACCACCGCTCGGACGATGACCGGAAGATTCGCGATCCCGCGGCTTCCGCAGCCCACGGCGATCCGCTCCCCGGGCTTGAAGCCGATTCCGCCGGCGGAAAATTCGCTGCGAACCGTTGCCGGAATGTCCTCGATGCGCGTCGCATCAAAGCGGCGCCGGATTTTTTGCATGCGTATATCGGTCACGTCAAACTGCAACGCGGCCGGAAAATGAGTCCGAGTTTCTGTTCTGCTCATGCCCGGAATTATATCACAATCGGGCTCATCCGTGTGGTTTCATACGGCAGTCCACACCGAGCCTGCTACGGCGAGCATCACGAGTAGCGCCAGCATCGCATCGCCGCGTCCCGTCTGGAAGGCGGGAGGGGTAGGATCGAGGGAAAACCCGCGCACGACGATCGCATCGCTGACGCGTTTGATCTGACGCGGAACGTCGTCGAGGGCCGCTCGCGCAATGCGGGTTGCGGTGAGCCGCGGGTGTCGCCGCAGGCGGATGCCCCGCACCCGACACGCCTCGCGCGCCCGATGCATGACCGTGATGAGCATCGGAGCGCTTGAGAGCGCTACCGCGGTTGCCAGAGGTACCATCGCCCGGGTCCGCCGGGGAAGGCGCGAGCAGCCCCACGCGATTGCGTCAATGAATCTGCCGCGACTGGTGACGGCGACCGTCAGATCTCCCAGGAAGGCGACAATGAGAAAGCGAATCGCGTAGTCGATTCCGGATGCCCCGCGAAACAGGACAATGAGCGCGGCGAGAATCAGCAATGGAACAACCCGGCGAATCGTACGCACCGGGCCCATCGGTCCCGTCGAGGCGGCTTCAATCATCCAGCCCAGCAACAGAACGAACGCGGGACCGGCAAGGGCCGGGTTGACGGTTGCCGTCGCTGGCGGAGCGGCGAACACCGTAATGGTGAGCGCGAGCAGGGCGGCCAGTTTGACGCGGGGATCGAGTGTATGGAGGACTCCGTTTCCCGCCTGGTAGGAAAAGAGCGTCATTCTCGCCACGTCATGTCCTCGAGCGAACCGGGAGGCCGGCGAAGCTCAAAGCGAGGCAGTTGCTCAAGCGCCGACTCGGGATGACCATCTTCCTCGACGCGTCCTCGGTGCAGTATCACCAGACGGTCGGCATGAGCGAGAACCTTCTCCAGCTCGTGGGTAATGACCATGATGCCACAGCCCTGGCCGCGGAGATTGAGCATTACGTCCAGTACGTCGCGCACCCCGGACGGATCGAGACTGCTGAACGGTTCGTCCAGGATGACGTACTGCGCTCCGGTTATCACCACGCCCGCAACCGCGAGGCGGCGCAGTTCACCGCCGGACAGGGTGTGGGGATCGGCATCGGCGCGGTCCTCGAGCCCGATGTGGCGAATCATCCACTCCACCCGGGCATCCACCTCAATGCGCGGCATTCCGTGGTGAATCGGGCCAAATCCAAGGTCTTCGCGAACGGTTTGCCCGATGATCTGGTGCTCAGCGTCCTGGAACACCATGCCGACGTGCTGGTGCAGCCGCCCCTCAACGCGCCGGATGTCGATACCGTTCAACAGGACGCGACCCGAGCTTGGGCGGACCAGCCCGACCAGATGTCGGGCGAGAAGACTCTTGCCGGCGCCGTTGAGTCCCGTCACCACCACCAGCTCATCAAAGGGCAGATGCAGCGAAACATCGCACAGTCCGAGCACGCCGTTGGCAAATCGATGAGACAGCTTCTCGCAGGAGAGATACCCTCTCGGCCGGCGGCCATCCGGCGGTGGGCCGGCGGGTGACTCGCGGTTCATGCCTCGTCCGGCGCAGTAAGTTCGGGTGGAACCAGCCGCTCTCGCACCCGAGGTGCGACCGCAGCCGCAACGGCAATCTTCACCGCATCGCCGATCAGAAACGGTACGGCTCCTGCGGCGACCGCTGCCGGAATGGTCATTCCGGTGACCCGGGCGAGCACCGTCACGCCGCAGGCGTAGAGCACCGTGGTGCCAATTGTCGCCGCGCCCGCGTCGATCAGCGCGCGTACCCGGATGGACGCGAAGCGGTGGCCCCACCGAGAGATGATACCGCAGACTGCAGCGGCCGGCAGATAGCCCAGCAGATACCCGCCGGTAGGACCAAAGAAGTGAGCCGGCCCACCGCGGCCGCCGGCGAATACCGGAAGGCCAATTGCTCCCATCGCCAGGAAGAGCACAACCGCGAGGGTTCCGGCCTTGGGACCGAGTATCAACGCGGCGAGCAGCACGAACAGACTCTGCAACGCAACCGGCACCGGTGTCATGGGCAGCGGCACCGACACATAGGACCCGGCAACGATGAGAGCTGCAAACACACCAATGGAGACGGCGGCACGGATCATCTGCGCGAGTGCCGGGTTGGTATCAATGATATCGCCATTTCCCGCCATAAAACCTCTTTCATAAAAAACCTGACAAAATAAGAAATATGATTCCATTCATACCAGAAAAGGTGTATAGTCATATTACTCGTCGAGCACGGGAGAAGCGTATCGAAATCAACACCCCTGCGCAACATCCGGATATCTGTGCCCGCTCACGAACCAGAAGACACCACCCATTGGGAGCGAGAGGATGAAGAAAGCACTCAGTATACGGGCGAAAACCCTTCTAATCGTGATCATGACCATCGGTCTGGTGACCGCGTTTACCGTTGGGACGCAGTACCGCGCGTTCCAGCGGGATATGGAAAACAACAATGCCGCGCTCTTCGAACAGATCGAAAACACATTTCGTACGACGCTGGAGAGCGAGCTGAGTTTTCTCTCGCTCACGGTCACCGCGATCCTGGAAAACCGGGAGGTTGTCGAGCTCTTCGACGCCGGAGATCGCACTGCGCTGTCGGAGATGTTCACTGATTTCTATGCCGACCTGCGCCGCGATTTCGACATCGCCCAGTTTCAGTTTCACACACCGCCGGCAACCAGCTTTCTCCGTCTGCACGCGCCCGCTCAGTTTGGAGACGACCTCTCCGCATTCCGTCAAACCGTCATCGAGGCGAATCGCAGCCGCCGACCCGTACTCGGTCTGGAGGTAGGACGGGGCGGCCCCGGAACGCGGGTGGTGCATCCGGTTGTCACCGAAGATGGGCGCCACATTGGGTCGGTCGAGTTTGGTGGGTCGGTTGCGTCGGTGTTCAACAACCTCGAAAGCACCTTTGGTGTCGCCTATGCGATTGGGATTTACGACGAGGTTTTTCAGCGCGCCCGCAGGTTTGATACCGAACCCACCGACATCGTGATCGACAACCTCGTGTTCTACCGGTTCTCCGGCGACACCGCCGTTCAGATCATGACCGACTATCAGAGCGATGTCGGCGAGTACCGCGTGGACGGCGGACTCTTCTACACGCACTATGTGCCGCTCCATGACTACACCGGTGCGGAGATTGGGCGCGCGGTGGTCATGGTTGATCGCGAGCAGGCCCTCGCCGACATGCGATCGCGGATGGCGGTTTCGATTGTAACGCTGCTTGGCGTGGCCGTTTTTGCGTCGCTGATTCTTCTGCTGGTCATCCGCTCGGCGTTCAGGCCATTGGGCACCGTTATCGAGGCCGCCTCCCGCATGTCGCACGGCGATCTCAGCATGAGGCTCTCCGCACAACGGGACGACGAAGCGGGACGGATCCTGAGTGCCGTTGGAACCATGGCTGATAATCTTCGCGATACCATCACCGACATCAGGACTATATCAGACGGGGTCTCCCGTGGAAGCGGTGAGCTCTCCAGCACGGCGCAGGTATTGTCACAGGGGGCGACCGAGCAGGCCGCCTCGGTGGAAGAGGTCTCTTCGTCGATGGAGCAGATGGGTGCCAACATTAACCATACCGCTGCAAACGCTTCCGAGACGGAGAAGATCGCGCTTCAATCCGCAGAGAACGCCGACGCCGGGGGGCGTGCCGTGCGCGAGACCGTCGCGGCGATGCGTGAGATTGCCGACCGTATCGGGATTATCGAAGAGATCGCCCGAAACACCAATCTACTTGCACTGAACGCCGCAATAGAAGCGGCCCGCGCGGGTGAGCATGGAAAGGGTTTTGCGGTGGTCGCCTCGGAGGTCCGCAAGCTCGCTGAGCGAAGCCAGAAGGCGGCGGCGGAGATCCACGAGCTCTCGGTTCACAGCGTGAGCGTCGCCGATTCAGCGGGAGGTCTTCTCGAGCGCATGCTCCCCGATATCCAGAAAACCGCCGATCTGGTGCAGGAGATATCAACCGCCACACGGGAGCAGAGCAACGGGGTGCAGCAGATTACCAAGGCCCTCACGCAGCTCGATCAGGTTGTGCAGCAGAACGCCGGGGCGTCCGAGCAGATGGCGTCGATGTCCGAAGAACTGGCCGCCCAGGCCGCACAGCTTGCCGAGAGCGTGTCGGTGTTCCGGGTCAACGACCAGGACTCGACCTCCCACCGGTTGGAGTTGCCCGAGGTTCTCTGATAGACTGCCGGCGTGAATCAAACACCATCTCGGTTTTCTCGCTCCGGGCGAGTCTTACTCCTCGGAGCGCTGCTGTTTCTTGCCGCCGGAGTGCATCTGCTTTCCGCTGCGCCTGGACTCCCGCGCATCCCCGCGTGGACGCAGGCGTACGCGGCCGAGTATGCCCCGGAACTGACCGCGCGGGCAGCCGTCCTTCTCGACGCGCAGACGGGAACCGTGTTGTACGAACGGGAAGCCGATACGATCATTCCCCCCGCCAGCCTGACCAAGCTTGTTGCGATGTACGCCGCGTTTGAGATGATTGCTGAAGGCCGGATTTCCCTCGACGACGTGGTCGCACTGCCACCGGAAACGTGGGCGCGCAATACGCCGGTTGGTTCATCGCTGATGTTTCTGGGCCCCGATCAGCGCGTAACGGTACACGAACTGCTGCTTGGCCTTGCCGTTTCCTCCGGGAATGACGCAGCGGTTGCCTTGGCGCTTCACGCGTCGGGGTCGGTGCCGGCCTTTGTGGATGAGATGAACCGCGTGGTTGCGAATCTTGGCCTGCCCAGCCTGCGCTTTGAGGAACCGTCCGGGTTGAGCGTGGATAATCAGATAACCGCTCGTGAGTTTGCGTGGTTTGTCCGCGCCTATCTGGAGCGCCATCCCCACGCTGCCCGCGAGTACCACTCAATACCCGAGTTTACCTTTCCCCATTCCGCCTCGTATCCTGATGGACGAATCAACGTGGGGGCGATCACGCAGTTTAATCGAAACTCACTGTTGCAGAACTACGACGGGGCCGACGGGCTCAAAACCGGATTTATCCGTCAATCCCGGTACAACCTCGCCGCCACCGCGGTGCGGGACGGCCGGCGACTCATTGTAGTCATCCTGGGTGCACCGGGCGAGAACCACCTTCAGGGTGAGCGGAACCGGACTGCCGACGCGACCGGCCTCTTTGACTTTGGGTTCGACCGGTTTCAGACCGTCCGGCTGCAGGTGCCCGCCGGCGAACCGATTCGCGTATGGGGCGGGCGGACCCGCACCGTGCTCCCCGTAGCGGCTATTCCCGAATATCTCACCGTTGCCCGCTCGCACGTCCAGGAGCTCGCGGGAGTGATCGTGCAGGATTCCGAAATCGAGGCGCCCGTGACGGTCGGGCAGGTGGTGGGACGGGTGCAGATCAGCGCCGGGGAATCGGTGCTGATGGAGCTGCCGCTTACGATATCCGAGACCATCGATCGTGCGGGATGGATACGCGTCGCCTGGGACCGAGTGGTGCGGTTTTTCGTGCGACTTTTCGGGCGAATCTGAGGCGCACGGAAAGAACGGTACCGGTGTCGCG
>SLTF01000024.1 GCA_007130025.1 Spirochaetales bacterium
AACCGGCACCTCTTTCTCAACCAGTCGGCACATTTAGTGTCCGCCAATCCGGATCGACCCAACATCCACTACCAGGTCATTCCGGCGGTTGCCGGGATCGGCGCCCTGCGGGAGCTGCTGACTCCCGGTGGCGTCGGCCCCTCATTTCTTGGCCGCGCGCCGCGGGCACTGCCGGTCGAGCGCCCGGCGATTGTCTTCTGCCGCAGTCGCGCCGCCACCGAGCTGATTGCCGGCCGTCTCCGGCGGCTGACCGGCGACGACGAAATCCGGTTCTACCACGCCGGTCTCAGCCGCGAAGAAAAATCTCGCGTTGAGAAGTGGTTCTTTGCCGCCGATTGCGGCGTGCTGATTGCAACGTGTGCGTATGGAATGGGCGTCGATAAGCCCAATGTTCGAACCGTTATTCACCCCGAACCCGCCCCCACTGTGGAGGCGTTCTTGCAGGAATCCGGTCGCGCGGGACGCGACGGGAAGCCCGCCTGCTCGATCACCCTCGCTCCACCAATCAACACGGTCGCTCGGCCCCACCAGGCGGCGCCTCCAATCGGTTCGCCCGAGATCGATCGCGGGCAAGCCCCCGACGGTGGTGCGCTCCTGTTGGCCCGGCAACGAGCCATGAGCGAGTATCTCTCCCACGATGGATGCCGCCGGGCATTCCTTCTCGAGCGCATGGGCGCCGAAGCGGCCGGCTGCACCGGCTGTGACCACTGCGACGGGCGAGTCGCCGGGTCGATACCCGCGTTGGTCATCCTCCGCGAAGCCGCGCGCAGCCATCGGCGCACGGTCGACCGGGGAAGCCTGGCACGGTTGCTCTGTGGACAGTCCACCGGTCAGGATAGACAAGCCCGCGTTCTGACCAACCGATACCTCGGCGCACTGCGCCCTCGCAGCGCCGAAGAGTGCGGCGAGGTGGTGACCGCTGCGCTTGAAGCGCGCGTGATTCGCGTTCGCCGGCGTCCGTTCTGGTCCGGCACCATCGACATGGGGAAAGCGCTTCCTTGACTCCCAACCCTCGCGGAGGTATGGTTGTTTCACATCCGGCAAGAGGGGGCTTCGTGTTTACCATCTCTGCAAAAGGGATATACGGCCTGACCGCGGTAGTTGAGCTGGCGATGAGCCACAAAGGCGGACCAGTGCAGATTCGCGACATCGCCACAGCCCACGGAATACCTCAGCACTACCTGGAGCAGATCCTCGTCGTGCTCAAGAAGGCGGGATTCGTGGAGAGCTTCCGAGGAGCGCAGGGGGGCTACGCACTGGCTCGCGACCCTCGATCCATTTCGGTACTCGATCTGCTCGCGGTGCTGGAAGGGCGGCTGGAGATTGTTCCCGACGACAAAAAGGAGAGCGCGCTGTCGTTTTTCTGGTCCGAAATCGAAACAACGGTTGCCGGTGCGATCAACCGCACCCTCGACGATCTGGTGCAGGAGAAAATCCGCAACGAACAGAGTTTCGTCTATACCATCTGAATCCATCCGGTCCCGGTCATCCGGCCGACGAGAGACCGTCCTGCCGGGCAGACCTTAGAGCGCGAGAACGCTGCGCGCGATCAGCTCGGCGATCTCTCTCTTGCGCTCCGGAGGCATCGATGCGTTGTCGGACTGCAAAAAGCTCTCGAGTCTCCCGAGGAAGGGATCCGGGAGAATCGGCAGTTCACGAACGCCGTCAAGGAGTGCCCGCCCCGAGGGCTCGAACCGCCTGTTCACCGCGAACAGTACGCTGCAGACGCTTCGGATAAAACCTGCCGCCGAGACCAGAAAGAAAAGCGCATCGTTGCGCACCGTCGCCGCCGACAGATCGCCCAAAGAATGCTCCATGGTTGCCTGGAGAGAGGTCCGTAGCCCTACCCAGAACTGATCATCCAGCGAGTCGAGATCGGTCCGGACCTGGTCGAGCCAGTCTGACTGCTGGTAGACCACCCTGGCGTGTCGAAGCCGGTAGAAGACGTAGGTACCAGCATCTCGCTGGAGCGACTCCCTCGCCTTGGCACCGTGAACGATGTCCGTGAATCGGGAGAGATCCTTGTACTCAATGCGAAAGGGGATGTCATTCAGCAGAAAGCGATCCTTGCGGTTATTCTGCAAGGCCTCAAACGCTACGACGTCAGAGAATACCTCTCGACGTGCTGCCTCATCGGGAATCGATCCCGCGATGAATACGTCGAAACTGATAAAGAAGTACGGGTCATAGAGATCCTCACCCGACTCAACAACGGTGATGGTATCGACCGATTCCCATGCAGAGATCCGTGCGATGATTCCTTCAATAGCTCGTTCAATTCTTTGCTTCATGATTCTGGTTCCAGTATACCACGTTCCGCATTATTGAAAAAGTTACCGTTCCGGCTTAGCATACCGGTCCATGGTGCTCGTTGCCGTTCTTCCACCCGACCACGTTCTGAACCAGGCATACCGCGTACAGGATGAATTGTTCCGCCGGTACGGACTCGCATCCACCCGGGCACTTCCGCCCATTATCCCCGTTGGACGCCGCAATGCCTCTGATCGGGAAACTCCGTCCAACGCACCGGCTGCAAGCCATTGGGTGTTTCCCCCATTTCAGATCGGGGCGGTCTCTGCACGCGATGGGCACCTCACCGCTGCAACCACGCTCGCCGTGGCGTGCACCCAACTCGCCGTAAGTCTCGCGCTCGACCATCCGGTGGAAGCTGCTCGTGACGGCGAGCCCGCTCCACCTCCCGGACGCCTCTTTCTCGGCGAAACCGAGACAACGGATTCACCGGAAGTCCCCGAAGCCCCGCTCGGTCCGGAGGCGCTCTGTTCAGAGCTGATTCGATCGGCGTCGCTGGTTCAGATCGAAATTGAAACCGACCCATCAACAACGTGCTGGTGGAACTCGGTCCGGTGGTGCATTACGGCAACGTGTCGGATTCGGGCAACGAAAACAGCGTGAATCAGATCGTGCAGACGAGGTTTCTTCCGCGCTGTTTAGCCTCGTACATGGCCCGGTCGGCGGCCTCGTTCAGTTCATTTACCAGGCTGAACGTGGGGTATGAGGCGATTCCGCAGCTGAACGTGACAAAGAACTCCTTGTCCTGCGCCTGCTGCCGCACGTGGGCAAAGCTCTCGCGGATCTCGTTCATGATGCGTTCAGCATGAGACAACGTTGTGTCAAAAAGAATGACCCCAAACTCTTCGCCACCGTAGCGACCGACCACGTCGGTCTTTCGCAGTCGGTCCTGCAACAGGCGTGAGAGGCTCTTGAGCACCCGATCCCCGGTGAGATGGCCGTAGGTATCGTTAACCTGTTTGAAGTGATCGATGTCAATCATGCAGAAACAGAGCTCGTTTCCAATCCGTTCCGCTCGCCGCATCTCGGCGGCGAGTTTCTCGCGCAGATTTGAATGGTTGAGCAGACCGGTGAGCGAATCGCGTTCCATGAAGAACCGCATCGTTCGGCTTCGTGCCGCACGCAACCTCATCAGCTCTCCAAGATAGCGGCGAATAACCGGTCGGTTCACGAACTCATCACCGCCAAGTTCAATGGCTTGCAGTCGCGTTTCCAGCCCGGCCGAATCGTCGGCGATGAAGATGATCGGAATGCCGATGAAGGCGTCGAGCTGGCGAATCACCTGCGTCAGTTCCACGCCGCTCCACTCCGCCATCTGCAGGTCCATCAAGATGAGTTCAGGCTTTGACTCGATCAGAACCGACAGCAGGTGCCGCGGATCGGAAACCACCGAGGTGAGCATGCCTTCATGCTGCAACATATGAGCGTAATCGGAGATCTCCTCAGGGTTGTCGCCCACGATCAACACGTGGAATGGGTCGCGAGCGTTCTGCCCAAAGAGTGAGTCGATCTTGTCGGATACGCGCGCGATCTCGAGCGGAATGGGAAAAAACGCGTCCGCACCGGCGCGCACCGCGCGCAACCGCAAATCAAATCCGTCGTCCTGAGATACCACAACCAGTCGAACCGGGCGGTCGGTCTCCTGTTGCAGCTCCCGGATTGCGGCTGTTTCAAAAATCCCGTTGTCCAGCGCGGAGAGCTCCACCACCAGCACCACGCGCACGGCGGAACTCACCGCACGCAGAAGTTGAGCTTCGTCCGTGGCAAGAATTGTTTGAAACCCGTAAAAACCCAGCTGCACGCAGAGATCATCGCCGGTAGTAACATCGGAAAAGGCGACACAGACCAGATTCTCGGCCGGCGTTTCAACCGCGAACACCCGCTCTTTGCTGCTTGCGATCGATCCTTTCACCGTCGACGAATGCTTCCGCAGGGAGCGGGGAGATTTTGTCGATCTCTTCCGTGGCGACATCGGCTCGTACCTTCTCCACTGCCGCCGGTTTGTGCGCCCGGTACAGTATGGAAATATAGTAGGCTAAATGGTGTGGTGGTGCAACACCCGTTCCCAGAACGACGATTGTCGGTCGCGTTACTCCAGCGGTCTCCCCTGCGACTGCGGATAGGGGCACAGGTCACGAAGCGGGCAGTTCGTGCACGTCGGCGAGCGGGCAAAGCAGCAGTCGCGACCGTGATAATTGGCCCGCATGGAGTACGAGTAGTGTCGATGCGGCGGCAGGAGCTCGGCGATCTCACGTTCGATGCGCGCTGGATCGGTCTGATTGGTCAGTCCGAGACGACGGTTCACCCGTGCAAAGTGCGTGTCCACGATAATTGCGGGATGCCCGAACAGCGCGCCGCGAATCACGTTCGCCGACTTTCTCCCCACGCCGGCAAGAGAGAGAAGGTCGTCCATCGCGTCGGGCACCATCCCTCCGAAGCGATCGCAGAGTGCGCGCGCGGCGGCGCGGATGTTTCGCGCCTTCGCGCGGAAGAATCCCGTGGGGTGGATGATCGCCTCGATCTCGGACAGGTCTCCCGCTGCCAACGCGCACGGATCGGGGAACCGGGTGAAGAGTTCGGGAGTAATGCGATTCACCTGGGCATCGGTGGTCTGCGCCGAGAGAACCACCGCAATCAGCAACTGATAGGGAGAATGGTAGACCAACAGCGGTCGGTCACTGGGATAGGTTTTTTCGAGCTGGTCCAGCACCGCCTTGGCGCGTGCCGCGAGCCGCACCTCAGTCACGGCGCCTTCCGTCGGTTTTCCCGCCGCGCACGACGTGCCGCGCGGCGAAGCGAACGCGAGCCGTCACTCCGGGAGCGAAAGCTGCGGTAGTCACCGCGGATCTGGGCCCAGTCTGCGCGGTCGGGAACCGGATCGAGTCCACCGGAGAAGAGCGCTGAGCAGCGGAACACACGGGCAATTGCAAGCGCTCCACCGCGAAATACTCCATGGCGACGGATAGCCTCCCGAGCATACCAGGAGCACGACGGTGAATAGATGCACGAGGCGGGGAAGAGCGGTGAAATGATGAGCTGGTAGAGCCGAATTGGCACCGTAACCACGGTGCGAACGACTATCTGCACCACCGAAGGTTCACCACCGTGATTGCGCTCGCTCTGGGAGAGACAGGCCCGGCACATGGCTACACCAGAACGAACGGCTCAGGAAGGAGCGCACCAAACGAAACCGTACGCTTGATCCCCTCGAGGTCGGCGAGGTGAATCTGGGTCTCGGGTGTTGCAAACTCAGCAATGACTTGCAGGCAGAGCGCGCACGGCACCGAAGGCGGAGATACCGCCGTCACCACCACCACGTGCTCGATGACTCCCACTCCGCGCACGGAAATCATGTGCATAATCGCCGAGCGTTCCGCACAGATGCAGGCACCATAACTCGCGTTTTCTACATTGCAGCCCACGAACACTCGATCATCACCGGCAACTGCCACCGCTGCTCCCACCTGGAAGCGTGAGTAGGGGGCGTGTGCGCGCAGGCGGGCGTCGCGCGCGGCGAGAAACGCCGACTGAATTCGTTCCATGAGTCACTCTACCATGCCACCAACCGCGACGAGAAGCAGCTACCCGGGGTTGCCCATGAGCGTGATGCAGAGTCGGCGGCTACCACCCCGGTCGCGGCACTCCACGAGGTAGACGCCTTGCCAGGTACCGAGCAAGAGATGCCCATCGCGAAGCGGAAGCAGAAGGCTTGCCCCCAGAAGCGAACTCTTCGCGTGAGCCGGCATGTCGTCCGGGCCCTCCAGCGTGTGGCGATACCAGGACTGTGACTCCGGAACCAGATGATCGATGATGGTCGACAGGTCGGTGCGTACATCGGGGTCGCTGTTCTCGTTCAGGGTCAAGGCGGCCGAGGTGTGAAGAAGGTGCAAGTGGGCAAGGCCACGCTCGATTGGCTCCAATTCGGCGATCGCTGCGTGAATCTCCCCGGTAATGAGATGCGCCCCGCGAGGTCGGGCGCGAAGCGAAACAACCGTCTGCTCTACGATCACCGCTGTCCATCCACCGGGGTGTTCCGAAGCCAGCAGAAACCACAGGGCGGTAGTACCACGCGGTCGGCCTCCCGCCGCACCGGTTTTCCGGCGACCAGATCCGTAGAATGTGCATCCACCCCCGCGTACTCCAGGAGCGACGCAGCCGCAGCCTGCGTAATGTCGCTCACGTTCACTAGCACCAGGGTACGGTGGTGGGAGTTGTATCGCAAGAATGCGAACACATGGTCGTTCTCTGCATCGAGAATCTCCGCGAGATGCTCCCCGGAGAACTCCGGCAGCCGCTTGCGGATCGCAATGAGCCGCTGCATGCGGGAAAAGATGCGACCTTCCACGCTCTGTTTTTCGCGGCGCCGCTCCATCTGATTCCAGTCCAGAACGGGCCGATGCATCCAGCGGTTGTCTTCGCTCGTGGCCGGGTCGTCGAGGTAACGATAATCGTTGAGCACACCCACTTCGTCACCGTAGTAAACGATGGGAATGCCACCAAAGGAGAATACCACCGAGTAGAGCATGATCAGCCGGTCGATCGCGATCGCGGTCTCAGCCTCGTCGCCATTTTTCACCGCGGTCTCCAGCCCGACAAGCGCCGCCGCGCTCCCGCTGATCCGAGCATCCTGGGTCCGAGGGTTAAACATGAAGGGTTCTCCGGCCGCCGGCGAGCCGGGGAATCGGCCGGTGAGATAGTCAACCATAAAGCGTCGGTGAAGAAAGGGATCAAACCCGCAGGCGCGAATGTCTTCGTCGGCGTAGCCGAGGCCGATATCGTCATGACAACGGATATAGGTGAACCAGGTCGCATCCCGTGGGATTGACGGGATACTCTCGAGGCCGCGGCGCAGAAGCCGAACAGACTTGGTTGCGATGCAGTCCCACAGAAGCACCATCAGCGAGACATGGTAGGCGGTCTCGCATTCCCTGCCTTCGTAGTCATCGGTACCAAAATAGCGCACGATTTCGTGGGGCTGCACCACCGCCTCGGCCATCAACACCACCTCAGGTGCAACCACGGCGGTGCACGCCCGAAAGAGCCTCAGAACGGTATGCGCTTCATCGAGGTTTTGTCCGGTAGTTCCCAGCCGCTTCCACAGATAGGGAACCGCATCAAGACGCAACACATCGACCCCGAGGTTCGCCAGGAAGAGCATCACATCGAGCATCTCCCGAAACACTGCGGGGTTGGTGTAATTGAGGTCCCACTGATAGTCGTGAAACACGGTCATCGCCCAGCGCTCGATTTCCGGCACCCAGGTAAAGTTTCCCGGTGCGGTCTGCGGGAACACTTCGGGCATCGATGATTCGAACTCATCGGGAATGGTGCGATCGTCAAACAGGTAGTAGTAGCCCTGAAAGCGGGTATCCCCGCTGCGGGCCTTCTGCGCCCACTCGTGCTGGTCGGAGGTGTGGTTGACCACCAGGTCAAGTTGTATCCGGATGCCGGCCCGGTGGAAGCGCTCGATCAGCGATGCAAGCTCCTCGGTAGAACCAAGCCGCGGATCAACGCGGCGGTAGTCACGCACGGCGTAGCCCCCGTCGTTCGCCCCGGGCGGACAATCGAGTAGCGGCATGAGATGGACCAAGTTGATGCCCAGCTCTTGAAAGTACTCTCCTTTCTCAGCCAGTCCCGACAGGCTGCCGGCAAACCGATCAACGTAGAGCATGGTGGAGACGAGCTCCTGACTCAGGTACCAGTCGGGACTGGGCGAAGACCGGCCGAATCGCCGGACGCGTTCGTGATGCGCCTGATGCAAGGTCCGGACGATCCCGGTCAGCGTTTCGACATAATCTTCACGCCCACCGTAGAGCTGATCGGCCAGCGTTGCCACATCGCGAAACTGAAAGGCGAGTCGGGCGAAAAACCGCGCATCTTCGCACAGGGTGGTTTCGTCAAACTGATCGAGAATGGAGGTTAACAGACGGGAAGCGTGCTTGGCGTTCATACGATGAGTGCATTCTATTGGATTGCCCCAAACGGAGCAACCAACCAATCTGCCCCAAAGCTTGGTGAAAGATCGGGGAGACGAAAGCAGGCAGAACAAACGGTGATTTATAGAGGGTATGAGATCAATTACCCACGGGGCACCGGTGCAGCAGGAGCCGCCGCACA
>SLTF01000266.1 GCA_007130025.1 Spirochaetales bacterium
ACGGAACCGGAATCACGTGGCTGCCCTGGACCTTGCGATAATTGATGGCGGTGCGAATCTCTTCAGCGGTGGCAATGTCTTCAATCTGGATGATCTTGCTTGGCGGGGGCAGCTGCAGCGTATCGGCGATCTTGATGACCATGCGATCCGAAGTGCCGATGATCAGAATTCGCTTGAACCGCTCGTGCTCGAGCGCGGCTCGCACCTGCTTTCGGTGTTCCCGGTCGCTGAAGAGCGCGGTTTTCACCGCGCTGAGGTAGGCTTTCTCCCGCTTCGCCGACCGACCGGCAACGATTTTCTGGTCGCGGATGAGCAGGCCGTCGTCCACCAGTAGTTCGATGTTGTACTTCTGCGTGACCAGCCGTGCCCGAAAACTCTTTCCGGTTCCGCTTTTCCCCACAAGGGCGAACACTTTGATTCCGCGGAATCGCCAGATGAGTTGGGACACAAGATGCTTCATGGAGGTGAGTGTAGTCGCTTCCCGCCGATTTGGGCAACGGTTCGAACCGCGCGCTGCCCATCCGGTCCAAACCAGCGCTCGATGCGCTCCTGTGTTGCCTGTTCCACGGGATCGACCAGGACGCGAAAGCCGAGAATCGGATCGGGCTCGAGAAGCTCGATCGACAGGGCGTGCAGGACGTAGCCGCCAAGAATCGAGCCGCCGCCGTACTTCGCGTCGCCGGCAAGGGGGGTGCCCGCCTCGGCGGCGTGGGCGCGGATCTGATGGGTGCGCCCCGAGTGGATTTCGCAGAGGGCGAGGGTGAGCGGCGCTCCGCGATGATCCTTTCCATGCGCGAGCGAACGCACCCGGGTCAGTGCGTCGTCGCCGCGCTCACCGGCGGTGGAGCGCATCGCGCGGTGGTCGCGCGCGATCGCCTGATCCCAGCTCGCATCGCCGCGCAGCGCGCCGGAGAGCACCGCGACGTACCGTTTGATTACCGTCCGCTCGCGCAGCAGCTGCGAGAAGCGGCGCGCTCCCTCGATGCTTTTCCCAAAGAGAATAACCCCGGAGCTGTTGCGATCGAGTCGGTGCAGGGGCCCCGGACTGAACGAGAGCGAAGGCGGCAGCGATTCGCTCAGATAGCGCGACACCGACTCCGCAAGGGAGCCCTCACCGTGAACCAGCGTTCCTCGCCGTTTGTGAACCGCCAGGATGTGCTCGTTCTCCAGCAGGATGCGCCCCTCGATGAGGGGTTCGCTCCGGCCATCCCGGCTTTCGCCGGGCTCCGCGATGTCGCCGGCATCCGCGGTGCCGCCGGCTTGCGGGGCGGTGTGCATCGCGACGTCCTCAGCGGGAAGGCGAACCGTAATCACGTCGCCCTCGGCAACCCGGGAGGCGGCGGTGCAGCGGGTCTCGTTCAGCCGGATCGCTCCCGTTCGCATCAGGCGATGGAGCAGCGAGAGGCTCAGCGAGGGAAAGGCGCGACGCACGATGCGGTCAAGGCGGCGGCCCGCGTCATCCCGGCCGGCGGTCAGTCTCTGTGGTTCGCGCTGCTGCAAAGGATTCATGCGGTATTCTGACATGTTTCGATCCGCTTGACAAAGGTGGTGAGGCATTTACAATCGATGGAATCATGGAGCCTCGGACGGCCGCGGAGTTCTACCGGTTTCTCTCGAGTCCGGTATTCCTCTCTGCGTTTTTCAGCTGGTTTATCGCCCAACTCCTCAAGTCGGTCATCGATGTGGTCCGCAACCGAAGTCGTGGTACCCGGGATCTGGCCGAGACGCTGCTATGGAAGACCGGCGGAATGCCGTCGAGTCACTCATCTCTGGTGACCGCGCTCGCCACCTCGATCGGGTTTCGCTACGGCTTGACGGATCCGCTCTTTTCGCTGGCTCTGTTCTACGGAATGCTCATCATTCGCGATGCGCTGGGAGTTCGTCGGGCGGCCGGTCTGCAGGCGCAGGCGCTGAACCGTCTGGGTGTTGAGCTCCAGCGCCGGCACGATATCGACTTCACTCTCGTCAAAGAGGTGAATGGACACACCCCCAGCGAGGTCTCCGTCGGTGTGCTGCTCGGGTTCTTCATCGCGGTGGCTTTCAGTATTCTGTAGCGGTAACCCATGAAACCGTGGCGCGGCCTTCTCATCATTGGAATCACCCTGCTCATCGTTTTCTTTGGATCGTGGCAGAGTCCGGGCGCGGGACCCCGTACCGCCGATGGCCGTTCGTCCTGGCTGGGGCACAGCGCCCTTGTGGTGGAGGCGTCGGTTCCCTGCGAGCTGGTGGTGGTTCGGCTTGTCGAGGCGGGAATCGAACCGGTGATCGCGGAGTGTACGACCACCGTGTCAATCAACGGATTTGGTCGTATGGTTGAGTATCCGCTTACCGCGGTTCCGCTGCGCTTCGATCCGGTTGATCCGCGAGTCGATCCCTACATCCGGGGCTTGCCGCGCTGGTTTCGCACGACGATGAACGATGCGCCGGCCGCAATTTACTACCTTGCCGCGGAGGACCGATCGATCCGGTTGTACCGCCGCGTGGCCGCCGCCATGGAGGGACTCGACGCATCGTGGCGCATGCCGGAGTGGAACCACGGCCGCAACCTGGTGTTCCCGTTGGGATTTGGCGTGTTGGTGCTGCTGGTATTCGCGCACGCGCGCGGGTTTCGGTGGGCGGTTATTCCTGCCGCCGCGGCGCTGCTTCCCCTGAACGCGGTTGGCTCGTTGAGCGCTTTTGCGGCGGCCGGCTCGCTGCTCGTGGCGTGGAGCCTCGGCTGCGGGGGCGGCCTGCCCCAGCTCCGCGCCCGTTCAGTATCCGGCCGATCGGGCCGGTTGGTGGTGGTCCATGCATCGGTGCGCGCGCTGCTTCCCGTTCTGGGAATGGTCGTCATGGTCTCCGTTGTGCACCCAGCCGAGGCGCACGAAGTGGCGTCCCTGCTTCTGGGGCTGGCTGGGCTGGTGGGTGTAACGGGAGCGGTGACGGCATTCCGAGTGTATCGGTATCGCCGGTGCGAGCACCGGCTCTTCGTCCCGGTAGCCATCGCCTCTTCGAAACCGCCGGTGGTACTGCCGGTGATTGTTCCCCTGGCGATTGCCGTCGCGCTCGCCGTGCCCGTTGCGCAGCGGTGGCTTCCCGCGCCGTCTGAGATTGTGCTTCCCCAACCGGCGCCGGAGGTGCTTCCCTCGGCGGAGCTCACGCTTTCGTCCCTCGCGCAGATATGGCCACCTCGTGGCGAAGCACCAGCCGACCTCGCCGACCGCCGTGATTCGGCAGGCGCTCCGCCCGATCTTGCCGCCTTCGTCGCCCATCGCGCGTTTCAAGAGGGCTTCATGTATCGACGGCCCTTCGATCTGCCCGCGCGGAATGAGGAGTTCTCGCTGCCACGCTTCATACAGAACGATGTGGCGGTGGAACAGACGGTTGAGACGGTCGCGGTGTATGACGACGCGTGGCTTGCACGCGTGTTTTCCGAGCGCCCGTCCCACACGGTTGAGGCAATTCTGATTGCGCAGAATGCGCCCGTTCGGGTTGAGATGCGTTCGGTGGGTGCGGTATACTCCTCTCCGGTGTCTCTGGTGCGGCACGTGGCGCTCCTGATGATGCTCGTGTTGCCCTACGCGCTGCGGTGGGTCGGCACTCACCTGTTTCGGACACACGCCCTGGTGCAGAGGAGCAATCGACAACACGCATGATTCCGCTTCCAACGCTCTCCCGAGGGGGCTTGCTCCCCGATGACCGCAAAACCCTCACGCGCGGTAGCGCCATCTGGAATGCCGCGCTGCCAACCCAGTGTGTGGTGCCCTTGCACCAGCACGCCGGGGCTGCGGCCGAAGCCGTGGTCGCCGTGGGAGATCGCGTTCGCGAAGGAATGCTCATCGGACGGGCGGTGGGACGCAACAGTGCCCACGTACACGCCCCCATCCCGGGAGTGGTTACCGCGATCCGTTCAGGAGAAGTGTATCCCGGTCGGCCGAGTGCCTGCGTGGTGATCGACCTCGAAGGGGAGTTCGATCGGTTGGGCAAACCGCTGGCTCCGGCTGAGTGGCAGCAGCGAAGCGCGCGAGATCTGTTGCGAAACCTCCGGGAGTGCGGCGTTGTTGGCATGGCGGGCGGGGGTATTCCGGCGGACAACAAGTACACAATTCCTCGAGGCGTGGAAATTGAGCACCTCATCGTGAACGGGGCGGAAAGCGAACCCTACCTCACCGCGACTCACCGCCTCATGCTGGAAAAGCCCGCCGAGATTCTCGAGGGAGCGCGGATCGCCGCCCACATCGTCGGTGCCCGGCGCGTGACCATCGCGGTGGGGCGTGACAAGCGGGATGCGGTTGCGGCGTTCCGGCGACTGGTCCGCGAACGCGGTCTCCCGTTCTCCGTGCGAGCCGTATCGCTAGCCTATCCCGCGGGCGACGAGAAGCTGCTCATTCGCGAACTTGTCGGCCGCGAGGTTCCCGCCGGCAGGCTACCAATCGACCTTCGGGTCATTGTCTCCAGCGTTGCCACCATCCATGCGGTGTACGAAGCGATTGCCTTCGGAAAGCCGGTGGTTGAGCGCGTGGTAACGGTTGCCGGTTCGATGGTTCGCACCCCGTCCAACGTGAAGGTGCGAATCGGTACCCCCGTGGGTGCTCTGCTTGCGGAGTGCGGCGGTCTGATCGACACTCCGGCGCGTCTGGTGCTTGGTGGTCCGATGATGGGCTACACGGTCGCGGACATGGCCACGCCGATCACCAAAACCACCACGGGGGTGTTGGCGCTCGGGACCGACGAGGTCAACGACGGAGAGCGAACTCCCTGCATTGGGTGTGGCCGCTGTATCCGGGTCTGTCCGGTGGGACTGGAGCCGGTGACGCTGGTCAAGATGCTGGAGCGTGACCGGCCGGGAGACGCCGCGGCGGCAGGACTGGCCGATTGCCGGGAGTGCGGATGTTGCAGCTATGTCTGTCCCTCCCATATTCCTCTGACCGAGACCCTTGTGCAGGGGCGGCGTCGCAACGGTGGAGGCGCGCCATGAGCGATTCAACCTCGCGGTCCGAGTCGGGTACGCGTGCACCGTTTCTCCATGAGCCCCCACAGGTACACGAACGCATCTCCTCCGGCGAGATCCTTGCGACGTCGCTTTTCTGCCTGCTCCCAGCCGCCGCGTGGGGTACGAGGATCTTTGGATTGCGCGCCGCTCTGGTTCTGGTAACGGCGGTGCTTTCCAGTCTGGTCGTCGAAGCGATCATCGTTCGACTGTTTCGTGCCCGCTTTCATCCGGTAGAGGCGGAAGCCGCGCCCGGGTGGCACGCCGCGTTCGTTGGGCTGGTCATCGGCATGATGATGCCGCCGGCGGTGCCCCTTGGGATCGTGATCGGTGCAACCGTTTTTGCGATTGGCGTCGCGAAGTGGACGTTCGGTGGAATCAGTGGAATCTGGCTTCATCCCGCCCTTACCGCGTGGGTATTTTTGGCCTATTCATGGCCCGATGCAATGACTCGCTGGACGGCGCCGGCAACCCTTCCTCCCGACGGGGTGACGTCGGCCACGGCGCTCGGATTACTCCGGGTAGCCGCGGAGCGCGGTGAAGTGGTAATTGGAGGGCTGGCCGGCTATCTCGGACGCGTTGGGGTGCCGCGTACGGCGCTGGACGCCGCGGTAACCGGATGGTTCAATGAGGTGGTATCGGGCCGGTTTGCGACGGCGCTTCCGGCCGGATACGTCGATCTGTTTCTGGGCAATCATCCGGGGGCAATTGGCGAGACCTCGGTTGCTCTCCTGCTCCTCGGATCGGTGGTTCTGTTTGGCCGTCGCATCATCACGTGGGAAATACCCACCGCATTCTTCCTCTCGTTTGCGTCGCTCACCTGGGTGTTTGGTGGTCAACCCTACGGAGCCGGACTCTTCTCCGGCGACGTACTGTTTCACCTGCTGACCGGCAGTGTCGTGTTCGCCATGTTCTTCATTGCAACCGATCCGTCGTGTGCCCCCCGCACCGCATCCGGGCAGATTGTCTTCGGGCTTGGAGCGGGGGCGCTCACCGTGCTGTTTCGCCGATACTCCGGTGGTGCCGAAGGCGTTACCGGTGCGCTTCTGGTCATGAACATCCTGACCCCCGCCATCAACCAGTTGTTTCGTCCGCGGCGCTACGGATGGTCGCTGAGGGCATCGCGATGAGCCCTGAACGCGCCGACGGCAAGACCAGGACGGAGCGGGCGAGCGACACGGTGCCCATCGTGGCTCTGGTGCTCGCCCTGGCGCCCGCGCTGGCGGTGTCGCCAATGGTGGCGAGCGCGGTGGTGCTCTCCCTTACCGTCACAATTTCGCTGGTTGGGTGCCGTCTGTTCATGGATGCTTCCGAGCGGTGGGTTCCCGATCACCTCTCCACCACGGTGTACCTGGTGGCTGCAGCCGTACTGGTGACGCTGATCGACGTGCTGGTGCGAGCCTATCTTCCGAGTATCGCGGAAGCGCTTGGTATTGCGCATCCCATGATGATCGTCAGCTGCCTGATTCTTTCCCGACGCCGAACGGCCCCGCGCCGGCAACCCACGACCGCGGACACCCTGCGGACGGGGCTTCACTTTGCAGCCTGGCTCATCGGGGTCTCCTTTGTGCGGGAACTGGTGGGCTCCGGTACCGTTACGCTGTTTCCCGTGGGTGGGTTTGGCGGGGTGCTGGTTGTACCGGTGCTGTCGGAACACCCACTGCGAATGGTGGCGCGTGCTCCCGGGGGCTTTCTGGTCATGGGGTATCTTGTAGCGCTTCGCAACGCGCGCGCATCGCGACCCCGTTCAACCGACGCACCTTCGTCAATGGATGAATCGGCCGAAACCGTGCGAGAGGAGCGGCGATGAACAGCGTGGCCATAGCCGTGAGTATGCTGCTGGTCTCCAATCTTGCCTTCAGCTGGTTTCTGGGTCTCGACCTCTGTCTTGATCGTGGCGCGAACCGCCGCCGACTGATCAGGTACAGTGTGGGCCTCTCGAGTTTTCTGGCCGTGGCGTCCCTGGCGGGTTGGGTGGGAAACCGCCTCTTTCTCGACTGGCTTGGACTCGATGTCCTGCAGCCGCTGCTCTTTGTACTCATCATTGTGGGCATGGTCGCGCTTACCCATCGCGTCACCCGGGCAATCTCGGTGCAGTGGCATCGCGCCATTTCGGGGGACATTTCGGCCATAGCGGCCAACAGCGCGGTTCTGGGCGTGGTGCTCATCGCGGTGCGCAGTGATTACACCCTCTTCGAGAGCCTGGTTGTCGGATTTTTCGGCGGAATTGGATTGATGCTGGCCGCGGCCCTTCTGGGAGGTGTCTTGCGCACCTTGGAGCTGGAGTGGATCCCTGAGCCATTGCGTGGCGTTCCCCTCGCCCTTATCTGCGCGGGTCTGATCGCCATGGCACTCCTCGCCTTCGATCCGGCGCTGCTTGCAGCCATTCGGTAGCGCGCTGTGTTTACAAAGCCATTGCATGGGAGTACAATCGCTCTCACGGTCGACGGGCGGGCAGGGCGTTCGCCGGCGAGCATACGTCACTTGGAATGCTCATGAAAGTAAGACTGGTATTCGGCACCACGAATTCTCAACCCGTCGGGACCGACGAGGGCCGGATCGAAGAAACCTACCAGCGGGCGTACAAGCCCTTCCTCAGGGCGTCCTACAACCGGCCGGAAATCCCGATCACCCTTCATTACAGCGGGTACCTTCTGCAGTGGCTCGACAAACACCACTCCGAGTTCACCGACGTCCTCTCCGAAATGGGAGGCCGAAAACAGGTTGAACTGCTTGGCGGTGCGTTTTACGATCCGGTGCTCGCGTTGATCCCCCGGCCGGATCGCCTCGGACAGATCGAGCGGATGACCACCCACCTTCGGAAGCGCTTCGGTCGCCGCCCGCGGGGTGCGTGGATCACCGGCCAGATCTGGGAACCCTCGCTGCCCTCACTTCTGCGAACCAGCGGTATCGACTACACCTTTCTCTGTGACCGGCAGTTTGCCGCCGGCGGCCACGATGGGGACGGCTTGACGGCCCCCTGCATCACCGAGGACGAGGGAAAGACCGTGGTGGTTTTTCCGGTTGCCCGCGAACTCTGCGAAATGATCGGTGTTGCCTCACCGGTCGAGGTGATTGAAGCGCTGCGGGGACAGGCGTGCGACGATGAACAGCAGCTGCTTTCAATCATTGTTGATGGAGAGCGGTACGCCGAACGCTTCGATGAACCGTCGGCGGCGCTCGATTGGATTCGCACCTTTCTGGACCTGCTGGTCGAAAATCGCGACTGGATCGAGGTCTCCCACCCGTGGCGCTATCTTCGTGGAGTAACTCCGCGGCGGCGCGCCTACTTCCCGCCAACCTCGTACCGGGAGGTTGTTGCACCCCACCTTGCGGATTCCGCCTTCACCAACGGGCACGGGGGGAGCTACTTTCGGCAGTTCCTTGCG
>SLTF01000007.1 GCA_007130025.1 Spirochaetales bacterium
ACATGGATGTTTACTACGTACTCACCGATTCCGATCAGGCTGCCGGTTCGAACCAGTTCACGGGTTCCGATCCAGTTTTGCGCGCTCGCCGGCTGTTCGTGGGCGCAACCGATTTTCGGGTTGCCGACGGCGAGGTCTCGGTGGGAATATCCCGTCTTGCCGGGGCACTGCTCGACGAGGTCGAGCTGGACGACGGAGCGCTCGTACTCTCCATTCTGGACAATACGGTTCGGGTGGACGAACTGCGTCTGAACAGCGGGGAGACCCGCATTGCGGGTCGATTTTCTCTTCAAATGCCGACGGCGAACCCTCCCGATAACGGTGACTCCAGCGGGTACATGGGCTTTGCGGTAGCGCTGGAGGAGACGAGGCTTCAGGGGGGACTGGTTCGAGACCTGCTGGCACGATTTGTTCCCCCGATTGCGGATGCCACCGGTAGAGCCGAATTTGACCGGGTTTTCCTTGAAATGATCGCCGAGGGGGACGCCCGTCGCATCAATGTCGATCGGCTTGAGATCGACGTCGATGGGGCAATCTTGAGCGCAAACGGCATGGTGAACGATCCGGGAGGAGAGGCGAGCGTCACCGGCGAACTCGTGCGGTTGCGGTTTGGTCGGCAGACCGTGGAGCGGCTGGGCCTTTCGGCCTTTGTTCCCGATCGCGTCCACCTTCCCGATGAGCTCACGATCTCCGGTCCCTTCACCGTCGGGCGAAACGATGTAGATGTTGACCTTGCAATTGAGTCTTCGGATGCATCTGGACAGGTGAGGCTGCGAACCGAGTGGATCGAGGCGGATGAGGCTGATCTGCCGGGAGCGCCACCGCCGGATACGCGACTCATGAGATTCCTGGCGTCCGTTCAGTTTGACGACGACGCACTCGATGTCGACATAGACGGCTGGTTTGCGCCGGGGCGGTCTGAAGGCCTCGAAGGGGCGGCTGTGGTGCGCGTTGCGTCGGTTACACCGTATCGATTCGGGTATCTCGAGCCAGACATGCGCATTGCAGCCACGTTCTCCGCCTGGGGCAGGTTTGGTGAGTGGGATGATCTTGATCTCAACGCAGAGATTGAGTCGTTGGTGGTGACCGAGGGTGAACGGATTCACCAGCTTGAGTCCATGGAGTTCCGCGCGCGTGCGGCAGAACGCGACACAACGATCTCGGTTGAATCCTCGGTCCTCACCGTGGCGCTGGAAAGCTCGATCCCCATCCCGGAAATATTCCCCGCGATACAGCGCCATCTCATGACCTACCTTGCAATGGAAGACGCCGATACCGCTGAAACGGCTGATGCCGCCGGCCGCGGCGATGGGGCCGGCTCCGGATCGCGGGACGTCGAAGACGAGTCCGTGCCGGCGGGTGTCGTGTCGCTGCGGCTCAACCTGCGTGAACCGCCCGAGGTTCTGGTTCCTCTGGTCTCCGATTTACTGGAGCTTCAACCAGTGTCGGTTCGGTTGGACTTTGACGAACGACGCAATACGCTCTCTGCCGACGTGCAGGGAGCACGGATTCGGTACCGTGGAATTGCCGTTGCCGAACTTGCGGTGGTGTTGACCGGGCGAGCCGGCGAACTCGATTTCGAACTGAGCGCGCAGCGACTGGAAATTGATGACCGACTGCTCGTGGCGCCGAGCGTTGGAGGAACGGCACGCGGTGATCGAGTCTCACTTCGGGTCGGGCTCGATGACCAGGCGGGCGAGGAGCTCCTGCGAAGCGGATTTGAATTGACCGGGGCCGCTGATGGGATTGCAGTTGTCTTTCAACCCAGGGAGTTTTCGGTTCGCGGTTTCGAGTGGGTTGTGTCCGAAGACCACCGGATCATTCTTCCCGGGGGGCTTCCTCGTATTGAAAACCTGACGCTGTCACGGGAGCAGTCGCGCATTCAGGTTGCGGTGATTCCTGGAGACAACGGCTCTGCCGAGGTGAACCTGGTACTGGAGGACGTTGACCTTGAGTCGGTGGTTCCTCTTGGTGACGGCGACGCACCGCTCGTACGGGGCGTTGTGAGCGCAGAGGCCCTGGTGATGCTCAGGGAAGATCGCGCTCCGTCGGGTAGCGCGAGTTTTCAGACGGAGGGGCTGGAAGTCGCAGGGCGGCAGGTAGGGCAGGCGTCGGGAGACGTTGACCTCGACAGCGGCGGACGGGTCTCCCTTACCGTATCGCTTCGGGAAGACGGGAGCGCGGTGACCGTTGCCGGGTGGGTAGAGCCCGGCGAGCGGCGAGGGGAACTGACCGTCGAACTCGATCCCCTCGATCTCGAATACGTCCGCGGGTACATTCCCGATGAGCTGGAGAACGCACGTGGTGCCGTCACGGGAACGCTGACCCTGTCCGGTTCGATCGATGATCCGCACATTACCGGTTCGCTTGCGTTTCGAGACGCCGGATTCTCCCTGACGCGATTAGGGACAGAGTTTTCCATTGGAGACGACTCCATCGAGATCGATCGCAATCTGATCAGATTCTCACAGTTTCGGGTACGGGATCGGCGTGGCAACAGCGCGACGATCAATGGTACCGTGCGCGTCGCGCCTGAACCCGCGGACGTTCAGATTGATCTGGCGGTCTCGGCGGGCAACTTTACCGTGCTCAACACCGCGGCCCGACGCGGTACGGCGCTGTACGGGACGGTTCATGTTAACAGTAACCTCAGGCTCAGGGGGACGCTGTCACAACTGGAGGCGGAGGGATCGATTGGCCTCGCGTCTGGAAGTTCCATAACCGTGGTTTTGCCGGAGGCGGGGCCGGGCGTGCAGGACGCGGAAGGGGTTGTGCGGTTTGTTGATCTTCCTGATGACGGTGAACGGGAGACCCCCGCCGTACAATCGGTGCTTCGCGGTCTGGACGTAACCACGACGGTGGTTGTCGATCGGGACACACGGGTTGAGCTCATCGTTGATCAACGAAGCGGTGACCGGCTACGCATGCGGGGAGGTGGGGACCTCAGCCTGGGGATTGACCCGGGCGGAGCAATCACTCTCTCCGGCCGGTACGTTATCAGCGAGGGGACCTACGTGCTCTCCTTTTTCAACGTGACCCGCCGTGAGTTTGCGATCCGGCCCGACAGCACGGTTACCTGGAGCGGGGATCCTACCGAAGGGGAGCTCGACGTCCGCGCCATCTATTCCATCCGCACCTCACCGCTTCCACTGCTCATGCCCGCCGGCGGCACCGTTGCCGATGGAACGGACGTTGTGGGCACTACCGAAACCAATGGGAATGCAACCACCGGCGGAGAGACAATCGGGGCCCCTTCACGACGACAGCCTGCCGGTGATCTTCCGTTCCAGGTTGTACTCACCATGGAGGGAACCCTGCTTCGACCGGAAATATCATTCTCGATTGATATGCCGCCCGAGGAGCGAACCGGCGCGGGGAGTGCCGCCTACGCGGCAATTACTCAGATAAACGAAGACGAATCACGCCGCAATACCCAGGCCTTCGCGCTGATCGTTCTGAATCAGTTTGTTACGGAGGACTTTTCCGGCATCGACGAAGCCGCCGTATTTGCCGCGGGTGCTCGAACCAGTGCAAGCCGCCTCCTGACCTACCAGCTCAACGCCCTTTCTCGGCGGCTGATCAGGGGAATCGACGTGAGCTTTGTTGTTGATTCGTGGGAAGAGTTCACCGAGACGGGGCCGGAAGGAAGAACCGAGTTGCAGGTTCAGGTGGCGCAGCGGTTTCTCAACGACCGGCTGGTAGTGCGGTTTGGCGGACAGGTGGAAGTCGAAGGTGAGCGCAACGAAGAGAGCGACTGGAGCGACTTTGCCGGTGACATCTCGGTTGAGTACCTGATTACGCGGGACGGGCGGTATCGTATTCGCGCGTTTCGCGAGCGGGGGTACGAAGGCCCGCTCGACGGTTCATTGACCCGCACCGGCGTATCGTTTCTGTTTACGCAGGATTTTGACCGGGTAGAGCCGTGGTGGCGACGCCGCAGAAAACAGGATGACGAGTGATCATGCAGCATCGTGGGGGCGGGCCCCGCCGCCGGCAACCGGCTTCGACAACGGGATGGGTGCTCCGCGCTCTGGCGCTCCTTCTGATTACGGGCTGCACCACCGTGTCGTTTCTCGAGGAAGATGAGCAGCTCTATATTCGTCCCTCAGTTACGGTAACGCCGGAGAGCGACGTACGGCGGCGGCGAGCGCTTGAGTCTGAGCTGTTTGATACCCTGCGCCCGATTCCCAATACTGCATGGTTTGGCGTGCTGCGACCGTGGCTCTGGGTGCACTACGCCGTCGGCACTCCTGAGGAGGAAGGGCTTCGCTCCTGGATCGCTGATCGCTTCGGCGAAGAACCGGTACTCTTTTCCGAGGTGTCTCCTCATCGGTCGGCTACCGCAATGCAGACCTGGCTGTTCAACCACGGGTTTTTTGAGTCTGAGGTTGAGTGGGAGATTCGGGAACCGGGAGCCCGTCGCGCGACGGTTGACTATGAGGTCACCGTTGCGTCTCCGTTTCGATTTGGCGAGCTCGAGTTTCCGCAGGGAGACGGTGACCTCGAAGAAGCAATTGCCGCTACCCGCGCGGACAGCCTCATTGTTGCCGGTGAGGTGTACAACCTGGAGACGCTTCGGTCCGAACGGGTGCGCATCGATCGTGCATTGAAGAACCAGGGGTTCTTTGCGTTCACTCCCGAGTACCTGCTCTTTGAGGCGGAACGCGATATGGAAGCCCGCACCGTGTCGCTCCGGCTCACGGTCCAATCCGATACGCCGGACTCGGCCAAGGTCCGCTACACCATCGGTTCGATCACCATCTTTGCCGACCACTCGCCCGGTCGCAGTGGGATTCCCGACGATGCCACCGTCATTGAACTGGGTGAAGATTACCGCTACGTCCAGCGACGGGAACGGTACCGGCCTGAGGTGATTTCCTCTGCGCTTCTGTTCAACCCCGGAGACACCTTCAGTCGTGTTCAACACGTGAACTCGATCAACCGTCTGATGAGCCTGGGGCTCTTTCGCTTCGTAAACATCCGATACGAGCAGGACCCGCAGGAAGGGGTACTCCACGCTGAGGTGCTGCTCTCGCCCATGCGGGAAAAGACCATCGAGGGCGAGATTCAGGCGGTCACCCGCTCCGATGGGTTTGCCGGACCCGGCGCGGCGGTTCGATACCGAGACCGCAACACCTTCTCCGGGGCGGAAACGCTCACCGTTGATCTGAATACCGGCTTTGAGACCCTGCTTGGCGACGGAAACTGGGCAATCGATTCCTACGAAATCGGTCTGGAGGGAGTCCTGGCTGTTCCGCGGATCATCGCGCCCTTTGGGCGCTGGGCCGACGGGCGCGGTGCGGTCATGCCACGCACAACGCTTCGTACCGGGTTTTCAACCCTTACCCGCGTCGACACCTACCGGCTCGACCAGTTTTCCACATCACTGGGATACCAGTGGAGTCCGCAGTCTTCCATCCGACACGAACTGAGACCAGTCGAAGTGACGCTCGTTCGACCGCTCGAATTCAGCGCATCGTTTCGGGAAGTGCTCGATGCAAATCCAACGCTGGCACGGAGCTTTGAAGAACAGCTGATTATTGGGGGAAGCTTTCGAGTGATCTACAGCGATCGCAACCCCACCCGCACCGAGGCGCAACACTTCCTTTCCGGACAGGTGGAACTCGCGGGAAACCTGCTCTCCCTCGTAAAGGCCCAGACCACCGGTCGTAACCCCAATGCCGACGATCCCTTCACCGTTCTCGAGATTCCTTACTCACAGTTTGTGCGGTTGGACAGCGACAGTCGCTATTTCCTGCCGCTGAGCGACTCAACCATGGTTGTTGGTCGCCTTCTCGCGGGAGGCGGGTATCCGCTGGGGAACTCCTCGTCGCTGCCGCGGGTTAAACAGTTTACCGTTGGGGGGACGAACAGCATTCGAGCCTTTCTTGGCAGAAGCTTTGGTCCCGGGACGGTTGCACCGGAATCCGCGGGGGGGCCGGCAGTGGAGCGCAGCAGCGATCTGCGGCTGGAGATGAATCTGGAGTACCGCTTCGGAATCTGGGGTATGGTGAAGGGAGCACTCTTTGTGGACGCAGGCAATATCTGGTCGCTCGATCCCGAGGCCGATGAAACAAACGGTGGATTCCAGATCGACCGCATTCTGGAAGAATCCGCGGTTGGCGCCGGGTTTGGCATTCGATTTGATCCTCAGATTGTGGTCGTGCGACTTGACATCGCGACGCCGCTTCGCGAGCCGTGGCGGGAGCCGGGTGACCGCTGGGTGGCCGGTGCAATCGATCCGTTGGACCGCCAATGGCGCCGGAACAATCTGGTTTTCAACATTGCGATTGGATATCCCTTCTAACCGGCCGTGGGGGCCGGTGAGAAGGGAAGGAGGGCTTGATCAGAACTCTTCAAACTCGTTGTCGTCCCGGTCGGTCTGGTCGGTGATATTCGCCAGGGTGATGCCGGTTGGCTGCGATTGCGTGGCTGCCGGCGCCCTGCCGGCGGTTTTCTTGACCGGCTGCGCTGCGCGCTGGGCGTGCGCAACACCGGCGCGGATGGGTGCGTGAACACCGGCGTCCGCCGCAATTGCCCGACGCGAACCGTGGTTCCCGTCGTCTTTCAGTTTGAAAAATCGCACGGTCTCGTCGAGCTGGCTGGACTGACTGCTCAGTTCCTCGGCCATGGACGCGAGCTCTTCGCTCGCCGAAGCGTTCTGCTGAATCACCTGATCGAGCTGGGTCAACGCCTTGTTGATCTGGTCGGCACCCGAGCGCTGCTCACCGCTTGCAACACTGATCTCTTCGACGAGCTCCGCGGTGCGCTTGATGTCCGGAACGATCTTCTCGAGCATCTGCCCGGCCTTCTCCGCGATCGCGACGCTGCGCGATGAGAGCTCGCTGATCTCACCCGCGGCCTTCTGGCTGCGTTCCGCCAGTTTCCGTACTTCGCTGGCGACCACCGCAAACCCCTTGCCGTGCTCACCGGCGCGTGCCGCTTCGATGGCGGCGTTGAGGGCGAGGAGGTTGGTGTTCCGCGCAATCTCTTCGATGATGCTGATCCGCTCGGCGATCTCTTTCATCGCAGACACGGTCTCCTGCACCGCGCGACCGCCCTCTTCGGCGTTCTCCGCCGACTGCTGCGAGATGGACTGGGTCTGGGTTGCGTTGTCCGCGTTTTGGCGGATGTTGCTTCCCATCTCTTCCATGCTCGAGCTCACCTCTTCGGCTGCTGCGGCCTGTTCGGTTGCGCCCTGCGACATCTCCTGCGCTGTGGAACTCATCTCTCCGCTGCCGGAGGAGACGTTCTGGGCGGCCGTCTGGACGTTGCGTACCACCTCGGTGAGGCGGGTGGACATCTCGCGCATCGCATCGGCGAGCACGCCGATCTCATCTTTCTGATGGACGTCGAGGGTTCCCGTCATGTCCCCCTGGGCAAGCCGCTGTGCAAACGCAACCCCCAGCGAAACGGGCCGCGTGATTGCGCGGGTGAGCACAATGCCCAATACCAGTGCGAGCACCACCCCAAGCGCCATGCCTACAATGGCAACCGTCTGCACCCGCGCGCCGTCCGCCATCGCGGCGGCAACCGCGGTCGCGGCAACCTCTTCATTGATGTGGATGATCTGGTCGAGGAGGTCGGTGGCGATGGTCTGGCGTTGCACGGCGATGCCCATGGCCTGCTCGTTCATGGCGTTGTAGAGGCCCGTCACGCGGTCGGCTTCATTAAACAGCTGGTCAAAGGTAGCAAACACCGCCTCCGCAGCGGGTCTCATGGTCGTGCTGTACTCCGCGACGGCAGCGTTCCGGTTTCCGGCGAGCATCGCACGACGGATTACTGCTACGCTCTGGTGGAACTGGTTGTGCGGGATCTGAATCTCGTTGATCAGGCGGGCGATCTGGGGGTTGGTGGTTCGGTAGCCCGCCAACCAGCGGCCAAAGTTACACGCGGTGGGGTCTTCGCCTCCGGTAAAGGCCTCGCCGGTGAGCATGTAGTTGGTCACGCGACCCATCAGCTCGTGGTGGTCGCCGATAAAGCCCGCGAAACGGCCGGTATACTCGTCGGGGTTTCGGATGTCGGTCTGTTCGATGGCACGGGACTGTTCCAGAAATGCGTTGTTGAGCACCGCCCACTCGTTCCACGCGGCCACAAACTGCTCCCAGAGGCGGGCCTCTTCCGGTGTCTGGGGGAGGGGTTCGTACGCGTCCCAAGCCAGCTGGTAGTTGGTGCGGCTGCGCGCGATGTTGTTGTACTGCTGCTGCCGTTCCTCCATGGTCATGCGTGGATTCAATAATGACCGCAGGGAAATGCGAATCGCGTTGGATTCCGCCTTGATGATCAGAAGGTTCTCGATACTGGGAAGGCGGACTTCGCCGATCTCCTCCACGTGGCTGTTGAGCTGTACCGCGCC
>SLTF01000338.1 GCA_007130025.1 Spirochaetales bacterium
GATGAGCTCGAAGAGATTGAGCCGGTGGAGACCTCGTCCGCGGTCACAACGGGTACCGGCGCCGGTCCCAAATTCGGCGATCACGGGGTACGGTCTTACGGACGGCAGCGACCGGAGCGATCGCTTCCAACGGAGACCATCGATCGTGACGCGATTCGCGCTGCCCTCGGCAGTAATGACGACTCGTTTGAAGCGATCGGACTTGAGCCGCTGCTCGCGTTTCTGGAGGAACACGGCGCGGCGGGAACGGTGCTCGTTGAACGGGGAGCGCCGGCCGAGGAAGCGAGTGGCGAGAACGACCAAGAAACCGACGCCGAGCACGATGATTCGGTTGAGGGTGAGGCGTACGGAATCGATGACATTCTGTCGATGGGTGGGGGCCTTGACCTTATGCCGATGGGCCCGATCGGCGAGCGAATCGAGTCTCGCCTCGATCTGGGAATCGAACCCGACGCCGGTCTTGAGGACACCAAGAGACTCAATTTTGGGGAACAGGGCTTGGACTACGATCGCTTCTTGTTGCGATTCAAGCGGAACGAGGGCGGACTCTTCAAGTCGTTGATCGAGTTTACCCGAATCTGGAACGCCAAGTTCAGCGCGATATTGGTAGAAAAAGAGGGAGAGCTGCAGGTTGACTACCTGCTTGGGTTAGAGGATCCCTGTTTTAACTATTTGCGGATTCCCCAGACGTCTGCGATGTATCAGAACATTTTTGCTCTCCGGCGCTTGCTGGTTCTTCAGAAGACCCTGCAACACTACCCCGCGTTTCGCATCAATTGTTCTGACGTTGAGTTTGAGTACGTCGGCGGGACGGTCTTTGTCCCGATTCAATTCAGAGGTGCCCCGGCTTACATGATGCTTGGGCTTGGGGAAGTTGTTCCCAATCTGGATACGTTTTTTGAGACATTGGTGGCTCGTCAGGCGACCTTCACCTGAAAAACGCGCATGCGGGTTCACCCGCCACCGTGCCCTTCGCTACGGAAGGTAGGCGTCCCGGAGCTCCTCAATCTGCCGCTCGATTTCACCGCGCTTTTGAAACAGGAGCGTTTCCTTTCGCGTATAGGTGGTGATCGCTTTCTGCAGTCGTGGGGTCATTGCGGGAATCTGGATCCGAGCGAAGGCTTTTTTTGAGATAATGGGTATGGTTCGACCGTGCGTCATCTCGTGCAACAGACGACGCCCATGCGGTGAACGAATAAAGGCCACCAGGGCAACGGCCTGTTCCCGTTTCTGTTCGCGAAACCGGATCACCACGATATTGCTGGCAGGCACCCAGGGTTCGTCGCGCTGTTCGGGAATGATCCCAATGCGTCCGATGGTTCCGACCATGGTCATGACAACGTCATAGTCTTCCAGCGCAAATCGCAGGGCTTCAGCACGACCGGCCTGGAGCCTCACGCTTCGCTCCGGGAGGGGCAGGAAGCCGTGTTCGGGAATATCTCCAATTGATGCGAGTCGAAAGACTGCTCCGCCGCGCGCTGTGTTGCTTTTGATCAGCGGCGCACGGATCAGGTCGGCAACGTCCCGCAACACGACGGTTGGTACGTCCGCCGGGATGGTGCTCACGGGAAGCAATGGTGCTTTTGACATTGGGCGTCGAATCCTTTACGTTTTGAAATCTACCTATGGTAACATAGGGAAATTCGAATGTAATGTCAAGAAAACCAGAGAGCTGTGGAAGGGCGATGATGAACGAAGTTGAGATCTACACCGACGGGGGCTGCCACGGAAATCCCGGTCCGGGAGGGTGGGCCTTTGTGCTTCGGGCCGACGATTTACTTGTGGCCCGCAGTGGGTACGAGGCCACAACCACCAACAACCGGATGGAGCTGCGCGCCGTGATCGAAGCGCTGCGCGCCGTGATCGACGTGCCTGCCCGAACCGGGGCGACCGAGGTTCGGGTGTATACCGACTCGCAGTACGTGAAGGGCGGCATCACGCAGTGGATGCGAACGTGGATGCGTAACGGGTGGCTGACCAGCAAGAAAGAGCCGGTGAAGAACCAGGATCTCTGGGTCGAGCTTCATCGCGAGTCTGAGTTGATTCACCCCTCATGGTACTGGGTTAAGGGGCACGCGGGAAACGAGTTCAACGAGCAGTGCGATCGTCTGGTTCAGGAGGCCATCGCGCGGCGTTCGTGAAGAAAAAATGCCCACTTTCCCGGTATTACTCTCAGGGTTTCCAAAGATTTTTCCCGGCAGACAAAATCACCGCGAACTTTTGCCCCGTTATACCAGGTGGGAGGCAGCGGTGCAGATTCTCTCGTACGTTCCCGCCGGTTACACCGGCCATCTGGTTGCGGTTGAAGTAGACATTCGACTCGGGATTCCTGGCACCGATATTGTTGGTCTCGCGGGCAGCGCGGTCCGCGAGGCGCGTGAGCGGGTCCGCGTTGCCGTTCGTCGATCGGGTTTTCACTACCCGCGGGATCGAGTGGTTGTGAACCTCTCGCCCGCCGGGGTACCGAAGAGCGGTACGGGTCTTGACCTTGCCATCGCCGTCGCGATTCTCTGCGCCGCCGGAGAGATTCACTCCATTGACCAGCGTCCCATGCTCGTGGTGGGGGAGCTCGGACTCTCCGGTGCGGTGCGTCCGGTGCCGGGAGTGCTCGCTGCCGTGAGCGAGGCTTCGGAGCGCGGGATCGAGCGGTTTCTGGTGCCGGCAGCCAACCGTGCAGAAGCCGAAGTTGTCGGCCGAGGCCGGGTGCTGGCCGCAGGGTGTATCGAAGAGGCGGTGGGTTCGATTCGAAGTGGGCGTTCTCCCGCGACCGGTGCGAGAGTTGGGAAACCTCGTCGGCGCAAACCGATAGCAGCTTCGGACGTCGGCGATTTTCGCCATGTTCGGGGGTCCCGGCAGGTGGTCCGCGCGATGGAGATTGCGGCAGCCGGGCGCCACCACCTGTTCCTCGTGGGACCACCGGGTTCGGGCAAGACCCTTTCGGCGCGCACCTACGCGTCCATTCTTCCGCCGTTGACCCCGTCGGAAGCAGCGGAGGTGACCCGAGTTCACTCGCTGGCGGGTGCTCTCCTTCCCGGGCACGGTTTGGTGACCACGCCACCGTTTCGCTCCCCACACCACAGCGCGTCGCCGGAGGGGATGGCCGGTGGAGGGATGACGCCCCGCCCGGGCGAGCTCTCCATGGCCCACCACGGGGTGCTCTTCCTGGACGAGGCGTTGCAGTTCAAGGTGCCGGTGTTGCAGAGCCTCCGGCAGCCAATGGAATCCGCTCGCGTTGTCATCGCCCGCGCGGGCGGAAACTACTGGTTTCCCGCCGATTTCCAACTCATCATGGCAACCAATCCCTGCCCGTGCGGCAATCTCGGCCGAAGCGATCGATACTGTCTTTGTGGCCAGCTGGAGATTGCGCGATACTGGAGGCGACTCGGGGCGCCGATCCTGGACCGAATCGACCTGCGAGTGGCGGTTTCGCCGTTCGCCGGGTCGCTTTCCGATGAACCGGACGGCGAGTCAAGCGAGATGATCCGCGATCGGGTGTGTGCTGCGGTGGACCGACAGCGGCACCGATATCGGGGTCAACCGTTTGACCGGAATTCACGGGTGACGGGCCCGACGATCTCGGCGTTGGGTAGACTCGCCGCTGAAACGCTTGGGGTTCTGGAGCGTGCAACGCAGGCTCTTCGGTTTTCCAATCGCGCACAATACGCGGTGCTTCGCGTTGCCCGGACAATCGCCGACCTGGAGAACGCGGAATCGGTCACCCACCACCATCTCCTGGAGGCGGTACAGCATCGGAGGCTCGGCGAGGGCAGCGACTATCCTTGGCAATAGACCCCGGTTTGGGTATAGTGACCGGGGAGGGGTGGTGAAGCTCTACAGTCGGAAACAGCTCATCTTTTTCTCGATTGCATCCGCCTTGCTGGTGTTTCTGCTTGCACTCGGTTTTGGCGCCATCCGGCTTCCGGTGTCGGGATCTTCGGCGGAGATTCCAGCGCGCGAGTCCTTTGCGTTGCAGACCAACCCGCGCAGGCTCGATTCGCTCATAGCCGCCTCTGAGGGACGTCCCCAGCTCTCTGAGTCCGAGATCGAGAACATCCGCGTATACGACGAGCGTAACCAGGCCGTGGTGAACGTCTCTACCGAGACGATGAGTTACAACTGGTTTCTCGAGCCGGTGCCGCGTCCCGGGACGGCTGGATCGGGCTCGATCATCGATCGTCGCGGCTATATCCTCACCAATGCCCATGTGGTTGACCGTGCATTCAAGGTGTTTGTCACCCTTCCGGATGGGACCCGTCTGCAAGGAGAGGTTATCGGCAGCGATCCCGAGAACGATCTTGCCGTTGTCCGCTTTGATCCCGCGGGCCGGAATCTCGTGACCATCCCGCTTGGTGACTCGGATCAGCTGCGCGTGGGGCAGAAAGTGCTTGCCATCGGAAACCCCTTTGCGCTCGATCGCACCTTGACCGTGGGAATTGTCAGTGGACTGGGGCGCCCCGTTCGCACATCAAATAACCTCGTGATTCGGGATATGATCCAGACCGACGCATCGATCAACCCCGGCAACTCCGGCGGGCCACTCCTGGATGCCGCGGGAATGATGGTTGGCATCAACACCATGATCTATTCTCCCTCCGGGGGATCGATTGGGATCGGGTTTGCGGTTCCGGTCAATACCGCCCGACGGGTGGTCCCCGATCTCATCGAATTTGGGGTGGTTCGCCGCGGTTGGATTGATATCGTGCCGCGTCAGCTCTTTCCCCAGCTGGTACAGTACGCCGGGCTTCCCGTGAATGAAGGTGTTCTGATCTCGCAGGTTGTGTCCGGCGGGAATGCAGAGGCGGCCGGCCTTCGCGGCGGCCGGCGAAACGAGGCGGTGCGCTACGGAGGAACGGTAATCTATCTCGGTGGTGACATCATCCGCAGGATTGATGACGTGGAGATTCGTTCTCTCTCGAATCTGTACGAGGCGCTGGAAGACAAGCGCCCCGGTGACGAGGTGCGTGTGGTCTACCTCCGTGGCACCAGCGAGCGAACCGCACGCGTGGTGCTCTCCGAACGACCCGAGCAGTTTCAGTGGGAGTGAGGATGCTCTCGATCTGTGCTGGGGGACGGTGTCGGTGAACCGCTTCCGAGTTGCCGCCGACTTTGTGTCGGCGGGGGATCAGGGCCGGGCGATTGCGCAGCTGAGTGCGGGAATCCAGTCGGGGCACCGGTATCAGTCGCTGAAGGGCGTCACCGGTTCGGGAAAGACCTTTACCATGGCGCGCATCGTCGAAGAAGTCCAGCTCCCCACGCTGGTGGTTTCTCATAACAAAACCCTCGCCGCGCAGCTCTATCGTGAGTTCAAGGAGTTCTTTCCCGATAACGCGGTTGAGTACTTTGTCTCCTACTACGACTATTATCAGCCGGAGGCGTACGTCGCCAGTCGGGACCTCTACATCGAGAAGGATTCCTCGATCAACGAAGAGATCGATCGACTTCGGTTGGCAGCCACTACAAACCTGTTTGAGCGTACCGACGTCATTGTGGTGGCAACGGTCTCGTGCATCTACGGTCTGGGCAGCCCAACCGACTACCGAAGCCTGCGGATTCGTCTGGACTCGGGAACCTCACTGGACCTCGGGGAGCTGAAGCGTCGTCTGGTGGGACTGCAATACGAGCGGAACGACGCGGTGCTCGGGCGCGGAACCTTTCGGGTGCGCGGCGATGTGGTAGAGATCTTCCCTGCTTACAGCGAGACGGCGTACCGGATTGAGCTCTCCTGGGACGAGATCGAGCGTATTCGCGTGATTCATCCGCTGACGGGCGAGACGCTGGAAGAGCGACAGGTTGCGGTGATCTATCCCGCGAAACATTTTGTGACCCAGGAAAACCAGATTGCTCTGGCGGTAGCCCGCATTCGAGAAGAACTCGATGAACGCTACCAGGAGCTGATTGCGGCGAACCGCCTGGTTGAGGCTCAGAGGCTTCGATCGCGGACCCTCTACGACATTGAGATGCTGCAGGAGATGGGACAGTGCCCGGGCATCGAGAACTACTCCCGACATCTCTCCGCCCGGGAAGCGGGTGAACGGCCGGCGGTGCTGTTGGATTACTTTCCCGACGACTTTCTGGTCTTTATTGATGAGAGCCATGTGACCGTTCCGCAGATTCGGGGGATGTACGCCGGGGACCGCTCCCGCAAACAGTCGCTGGTTGAGTACGGATTTCGGCTTCCCTCAGCCCTCGACAACCGGCCGCTTGTCTACGAAGAGTTCGATTCGCTGGTGCGACGGACCGTGTACGTCTCCGCGACTCCGGGCGACGAAGAAATCGAGCGCTCTACCCAGGTGGTTGAGCAGATCATTCGCCCAACGGGCCTGCTCGATCCGGAGCTGGAGATCCACCCCACCGAGGGGCAGATCGATCATCTGTACGGACAGATCCGAAACCGCATCGCCGCGGGTGAGCGCGTCCTGATCACCACATTGACCAAAAAAATGGCGGAGGACCTCACTACCTACCTCACCAACATGGGTCTTGGCGTGCGGTACATCCACTCCGAGGTAGAAACCATTCAACGGGTCGAGCTGTTAACTGACCTCCGGCTCGGACGTTACGACGTACTGGTGGGAATCAACCTGCTGCGGGAGGGAATTGACCTGCCGGAGGTCTCACTCATTGCCATCCTCGATGCCGACAAGGTCGGCTTTCTCCGCTCCGCCCGTTCCCTGATCCAGATCATCGGGCGCGCGGCGCGGAACGAGAACGGCCGGGTCATCATGTACGCCGATCGCATGAGCGACGCCATGCGGCAGGCAATTGACGAAACAAATCGCCGCCGCGAGATACAGCGACGCTTCAACGAAGAACACGGAATCACTCCGCGGACGATTCAGAAAGCGGTGCAGGACATCCTGACGCGCGAGAAAGACGAAAAGAAAAAAACCGAGGCGGTTTCGATTGAGATTCTGAAGAAGAGCTTCAACGTTCTGGTGCCGCGCGAGCGTGCACGGCTGATTCGGGAGTTGGAAGCACTGATGCTCGAACACGCCAAAAACCTGGAATTCGAACTCGCCGCGTTGGTACGCGACGAGATTGAGACCCTCAAACAGATGGGGGGAAGCCCGTCGTGAGTCACCGAAGTCGATGGATGCGGGGATTCGCGGTAGTGTTTACCGCGGGTTTGGTACTGCTTCTCGGCGGGTGCGATCGGGTTGAGACTCCCACGGGTGTCGACCTGCCGCCCACACCGGTGGTGTCGGCCCGGCCGGCGTGGGCCGTGGTTCGCGGTGCCTACGTGCAGATTCTCTCACAGCCGACCGGAGAGGCGGAGATCGAAGGGCACGTGCGCCGAGGCGCCGTGCTTCGTGTTCATTCGCGGACACCATTCACCACGTCGGTTGACGGCGTGCGAAACCATTGGTATGCGGTGTCGACCGCTGAGTTCTCCGGATGGATGTTTGGGGCCTTCATCGATACCTACGCGAGCGAAGCGGTTGCACGCAGTGCGGCGGAGGCGATACGGTCACCATGACGGGTACCCTGGCCTCCAGGATCGTACCGATTCTCCCGTGGATCATTCCCCCGACGGTGGGAGCGGCCATTGGGTATCTGACGAACGCGGTGGCGATTCGCATGCTGTTCCGGCCTTTACGGGCGTATCGAGTGTTTGGACTTCGCGTTCCGTTCACGCCGGGAATTATTCCCCGGCAACGGCACCAGCTGGCGGTGAGTATTGGGCGGATGGTTGCAAAGCACCTGCTGACCGAGGATGCCGTGCGATCCCATACCGGAACCCCGAAGTTCCACGGCGCCGTACGGGAGTCGGTTGGCCGATTTACCACCGGGACGCTTGAGGCGGTTCCGTCCGAGCACTCACGCGACATCGTGCGAACCGTGGTCGCGGCTGCGGAAACGACCATCGATCAGGTGGTCGAAAAACTCCTGCACTCCGAGCCGTTCGTAGAGGGGGTAGGGCGCGCCACCCATAACGCGGCGGTCTCGATCACCGGCACGTCAATCGACACCTATCTGCCCTTCGTCGAAGATCGGCTTGGAAGCCTCGTTGACGCGGTATGCGACTCCCTTGGCGCCGGCGCCGCCCGCGAGGTGGTGCTTGCTTCGGTTGATCGGTGGATTTCCGAGCAGCTGCGTGGCAATACGCCGGTACGATCGCTCCTGCCGGACCGTTTCGTGGACATGATTGCCCAGACCGTTTCCGGGGTCTATGAGCCCACCGTTGAACACACGATCGAGTGGGTTCGGACGCCGGAGGTACGCGCGGAGCTGTCGCGGCACGGGAGGGTCATCCTCCGGCGGATCATTGAGAAGCTGAGCGTTGTGCAGCGGTTCTTTGTGAGTGCCGCGCAATAC
>SLTF01000231.1 GCA_007130025.1 Spirochaetales bacterium
ACCAAGTACACCGAGGTCGGGTACGTGGGTCGTGACGTTGAGTCGATGGTGCGGGACCTGATGTCCGAGGGCATCGCAATGGTGAAACTCGAGCTTCAGGAAGAGGTCCGCGAAGAGGCGGAGAAGCGCACCGAGGACGCACTGCTCGATCTGCTGCTTCCGGGAAGCAAACAACAACCGGCCCCCGTACCACCTGCAGCAGGCGGACCCGCCGGACCTGCAATCCCCGAGGGCATGGTCGATGGCTCCACCGAGGATTCCGCCGGAACGGCTCCGCCGGCGGTGTCCGAGTCCACGCGCGAGAAGTTTCGCGCCATGCTGAGGGCCGGGAAGCTCGAAGACAAGGATGTTGAGGTGCAGATTTCGACCGGGGGCGGCTTCCCGTCGATCGAGGTCTTTTCCGGCTCGAACTTCGAGGAGATGGATCTGAACCTCGGAAACCTCTCGAACCTGTTCGGCGGCAAAAAAAAGAAAAAGCGCACCACCGTGAAGCAGGCGCGCGAAATCCTTCTCCAGGAAGAGATGGATAAGCTGGTCGACTCCGACCGGGTCTCCGAGCTTGCCCGACGGCGCGTGGAGCAGATGGGCATCATTTTCATCGACGAGATCGACAAGGTGGCTTCGAAGGAGAACCGGCAGGGCGTCGACGTCAGCCGCGAAGGCGTGCAGCGAGACATTCTTCCCATTGTGGAGGGGTGCAAGGTGAACACCAAGCACGGAATGGTGGATACGTCGCACATCCTCTTCATTGCTGCCGGTGCGTTTCACACCAGCAAGCCCAGCGACCTCATTCCGGAGCTGCAGGGACGCTTTCCCCTGCGAGTCGAGCTCGAGGCGCTCAGCAACGATGACTTCTTTCGAATTCTCACGCAGCCGCAGAATGCGCTGATCAAGCAGTACGTCGCTCTGATGGAGACCGAGGGCGTAACCCTGGAGTTTGATTCTGAGGCCATCCGGGAACTGTCGGAGATTGCCGCACGGGTGAACTCGAGCACGGAGAACATCGGCGCGCGAAGGTTGCACACCATCATGGAGGTGCTGCTCGAGGAGGTGTCGTTTACGGCGCCGGATCTCAGCGGCCAGACAATCCCGATCACCCGGGAATACGTTCGGCAGCGGTTGGAAGATGTTGTCCAGGACCAGGATCTGGCCCGGTACATCCTGTGAATTTGCTTCAGATCGTCGGTGGAAGGCCGAAGATCAAAGAGAGGAGGAAGAACAGCGCATGTTCCTGAATACCAATTTTGGGCGTACCGTGGATATCCTGCACCGAAGCATGGATGTCAGCCTGCTGCGGCAGGACGTGATTGCCAACAACATCGCCAACGTGGATACTCCCAACTTCAAGCGGACGGTGGTCAACTTTGAGACCGCGCTCGGCGACGCGTTGCGGTCGGACCGACCACAGCGGTTTCAGCCGGCCCTCACCAACGAGCGGCACATTCCGTTTGACCGACCGGTGGATTATCGTTCGGTTCGCCCGACGCGCTTCCTGGACCATCTGACGTCGAGCAAAAACAACGACAACAACGTGGATATCGAAGTGGAGACCGCGGAGCTGCTGACCAATCAGCTGCTCTATACGCTGATGACCAACTCGTTGAACTCGCAGCTCGAGCAGGTCAACATCGTGTTGCGTGGATAGGGGGCGCTGAATGGGTATGTTTTCCAGCATTAACACGGCGGCAAGCGGCCTGACCGCGCAGCGACTGCGCCAGGACGTGATTGCCGACAACATCGCCAACGCCACGACCACCCGCACCACCGAGGGGGGGCCCTTTCGTCGCAGCCGGGTGATATTTCGCCCGCGCGTCGATCAGCCCTATTTCAAGGGCCCGTTTGTTCCGCCGCGGCTTGATAATGGGGTCGGTCGTGGGGTGCGCGTCGCGGGAATTGAGAAAGATTTTGACGCCGAGTTGCGTCTGGTGTACGACCCGACGCATCCGGACGCGATCCAGTCGGGGCCACGGGCCGGCTACGTGGAAATGCCCAACGTGAACGTAGTCAACGAGATGGTGGACCTGATTTCGGCCTCGCGTTCGTACGAGGCAAATGTTCAGGTGATCAACGGCGCGCGCACCATGTTTCAACGCGCGCTGGACATTGGCCGTGGCTGAACCGCGGCGTAGTGGGGAGGGAAGATGATCAATCGAATGCTTTCGTCGCAGCAGGTGACCGGCGATCTATTCCGGCTTGAGCGGACCAATCCGCTCCACGTTCCGGGACGAAACGACGGCCCCGCCACGAACGGACCGCAGGACTTTCGCTCGCTGCTCATCGGCAGTCTGAACAACGTGAACCAGCTGCAGCAGGAACACGCGGATCTGTCGGTGCGGGCGATCATCGACCCGGACAGCGTGCATCCGCACGATGTCACCATTGCCGGGGCGAAGGCGAATCTGTCGCTGAACATTGCACGAAACGTCGTTGATCGCGTGATTCGCGCGTATCGCGACATCACCAACGTACGGTGAAACCGGAATGAGGTAGTGACTACCGCGTAACGGAACACAACAGGCTGGAGCGCCGGAGGGCGCCATGGACACTGGGAGGGGACATGAATAACTGGCTCAAGAACATCGCCACACAGATCAAGGATCTGTGGGCAAAATGGAAGCCGCTCCAGAAGGGCGTCTTCATCACTGTCGCCCTCGGCGCGGTGGTTGCAGTCGTGCTGCTGGTGACGCTGAGTTCAGCGCCGCGCATGGTCCCCCTGGTGAGCAGGGCGATCACGGACGATCTGGAGCTTACTCGCATCACCGCCCGCCTCGACGAGGAGCGGGTGCGCTACACGGTGGCCGCCGATGGGCGCGTCATGGTGGACAACGAAGCAACCGCGCAACGGATGCGGGCGCTGCTGACGCGCGAAGACCTTATCCCGCGAAACACCGACCCGTGGGAGCTCTTCGACATCGATCGCTGGACCCAGACCGATTTCGAACGAAACGTCAACCTGCAACGGTCGATCACCCGGCAATTGCAGCAGCACATCATCGCAATCGACGACATCGACGCTGCCAGCGTAAACCTCGTGATTCCGCGACCCGAGCTCTTTCGCGACGACCAGAATCCGGTCACCGCCTCGGTGATCATCACCCCCAAACCCGGTTCGGATATCCGTGAGAACCGCCGCAAGATCGAGGGAATCGAGAAGCTGGTGCAGTTTGCGGTAGAAGGGCTGCAGCGGGAGAACATCACCATTTCCGATCGCAGCGGGGTGGTTCTTAACGACTTCGAAGGCATGGAGGGGTTTGATCGCCTTGAACTGACTCGCCGCGAGTTCCGCCTGAAGCAGGAGATCGAAGGGCGCTATATTCGCGCAATTCACGACGCGCTGGGCCGCATCTACGGCCAGGATCGGGTCAAGGTGGTCAACATCGACGTCGACCTTCTGATGGGCGTTCGCACCGTGCAGACGCAGGAGCACTTCCCCATCGAAACCGTCCCCGATGATCCGCGCACTCCGTTCAGTGAGCGGCAGTTTGTGCTCTCGATTCCCCGTTCGGCGGAAGTAGTTGAAGAGATCTACGAGGGCACCGGGTTTAACCCGCAGGGTCCCCCGGGGCAGGAGGGACAGACTCCTCCAGCCTACCGTGATCTTGACGGCATGATCGGGCGGTGGTCGAACGTGGAAAACCGAACCAACTTCGAGATCAACACGCGAACGCTTTTTGAAGAAAAGAGCCCCGAGATACGCCGCGTCACCGCGAGTGTTGCTCTGGACGGCGTCTGGCGGCGGCAGTATGATGAACGGGGCAATCTGTTGATGAACCCCGACGGCAGCATCGACCGGCTCTATATCGGGCTTACCGACGATGAGCTGGCACGCGCGCTGGATCTGGTTCGGAACGCGGTGGGTTTTAATCAGATTCGCGGCGATAACGTTTCCGTTCAGCACATCCAGTTTGACCGGAGCCGGGAGCACGAGGTCGAGGATCTGGCCTTTCGACGGCGAAGGCAGATACAGATGATCGTGCTCTATTCGCTCATCGGTGTCGCGGTTCTGCTGGTTTCGTTCATTGTCTTCCGGCTGGTCTCCCGCGAGATCGAGCGACGCCGCCGGTTGCGCGAAGAGGAACTCGCGCGGCAGCATCAGGCGATGCGCGAAGCGGCTCTACGCAGTGCAGAGGACGAGGGAACCGAGGTGGAGATGTCCGTGGAAGAACGGGCACGGCTGGAGATGCAGGAGAACGCCATCAACATGGCTCGGGAACACCCCGAGGATGTCGCCCAGCTGATTCGTACCTGGCTGATGGAGGAGTAGGGTATGGCCAAGACAACGCGGGCAACCGCGGCCGGTGGTGGCACGGCTACCGCCGGGAAAAAGGGCTCGGCGCACCGCAAAGACCTCACGGGACGGCAGAAGGCTGCCGTCTTCCTCATCACCATTGGTTCCGAGATCTCTTCGGAGATCTTCAAGCATCTGCGTGAGGACGAGATCGAGGCGTTGACCTTTGAGATTGCGCGGCTCGAAAACATCGAGCCCGAGGACCGCGACAAGGTGTTGATGGAGTTCCAGGAGCTGATGATGGCTCACGACTTCATCACCACCGGCGGTATTGACTACGCGCGGGAGCTCCTCGAGAAGTCGCTTGGTTCGCAGAAGGCGGTGGACATCATCAACCGTCTCACCTCGAGCCTGCAGGTTCGTCCGTTTGACTTCATCCGGCGGACCGATCCGACGCATCTGCTGAACTTCATCCAACAGGAGCATCCTCAGACCATCGCGTTGATTCTGGCCTATCTCGAACCGGCGAAGGCATCGACAATTCTGTCGAACCTTCCCCACGAGGTGCAGTCGGACGTCGCCAAGCGGATTGCCAAGATGGATCGAACCTCACCCGAGGTACTTCGCGAAGTCGAGCGGGTGCTCGAAAAGAAACTCTCGACTCTATCGTCCGAAGACTACACCTCCGCGGGTGGCGTTGAAAGCATCGTCGAGATTCTGAACCTGGTCGATCGTTCTACGGAGAAAAAGATCATCGAGTCGTTGGAAGACGAGGATCCCGAGCTCGCCGAAGACATCAAGAAGCGGATGTTTGTCTTCGAAGACATCGTCATGCTCGACGATCGGGCTATTCAGAAGGTTCTCCGCGAGGTCGATACCACCGAGCTGGCCAAGGCGCTCAAGTCGGTAGACACCGAGGTGCAGGACAAGATTTACCGAAACATGTCCAAGCGAGCGGCAACGCTGCTCAAGGAAGACATGGAGTATATGGGACCGATCCGCATGAAGGACGTCGAAGAGTCGCAGCAGAAGATCGTGTCAATTATCCGAAAACTCGAAGAGCAGGGCGAGATCGTGGTCGCCCGTGCCGGAGAGGACGAGCTGGTTGTGTAGGGGTTAGCCTGTGGCCAAGAATGTATTTCGCGCCGCTGAAGTAAACGTTCTCAACGAGAGGGTGCTGATCGCGGGGCCCGCCGCCCCGCAGGTGGTGGAAGAGCTCGACGAGATCGCTGATATCGAAGAATACACGGGGCCTACCGCCGATGATCTGCGACGCGAGGCGGAGCAGTTCAAACAGAACTGGGACGCGGAACGCGAGGCGATGCTCACCGAAGCGCGCGAGGCGGCGCAACGCATCACCGAGGAAGCGGAGAACCGTGCCTTTGACGAGGTGAAGCGCCGGACGTCCGAAGCGCAGGCGATCAAGCAGGAGGCCGAGGAAGAGTCCGAGCAGGTCGTGTCGAAGGCGCGAGAGGATGCCGAACGGATTGTTGCCGAGGCACAGGCGCGGGCGCGTGAGGTCGAGCAGGAGGCGCACGAGCGCGGTCTCGAGCAGGGGAAGGCCGAGGGGTTTGACGCCGGTAAGGCCGAGGTGGGACGCCTGGTGGACCGCCTGCACGTGATTATCGACAAGGCGATTCACCGACGGCACGAGATTATCGAGGAGTCGGAAGCGCAGCTCATCCACCTGGTACTGGAGATCGCGACCAAGGTGGTCAAGGTGATCTCCGAGAATCAGAAGAACGTGGTGATCAACAACATGGTGCAGGCGCTTCGCAAGCTCAAGAACAAATCAGACGTCACCATCCGTGTGAACCTGCAGGATCTGCAGATGGCGACGGAACATGTCAAGGAAGTCATCGAGATGGTCGAGCGGGTTGGGCACGTAACCATTGCTGAAGACACCACCGTTGATCCGGGCGGCTGTATCATCGAGACCGACTTCGGGCGCATTGACGCGCGTATCGCTTCGCAGCTTCGGGAGATTGAGGATCGCATCCTCGAGATTACCCCCATACAGAACAGACCGAAGCTGAAGGAGTAGTTCGCGGACAATCGGGAGGGGTCCGTGGGAATGTTTGACAAATACGCCGCAGTGGTCGACCGGATCGAGCCGATCAAACAGATCGGTCGCATCCGTCGGGTACAGGGACTGCTCATCGAGAGCGACGGCCCACCGGTATTTGTGGGCGAACTCTGCCAGATCGTCATGCCGCGTGGCGGCGCGACCGTATGGTCGGAGGTGGTTGGTGTGGAGGGCTCGCTGGTCCATCTGATGCCGTACGCGGAAGTGGACGGCATCGAGGTGGGCTGCTCCGTGGTGGGAACCGGCGAGACGCTTCAGGTTCCGGTCTCCGACAAGCTCCTCGGTCGGGTGATCGACGGACGCGGGCGGCCGATCGACGGTGGCGGCGACATCGGCTCTGCCGAGCTCTATCCCGCCGTGGGCGCCCCCCCCGACGTGCTTGACCGTGATCCCATCCATCAACAGATCGTAACCGGCGTGCGCGCCATTGACGGTCTCATCCCGGTGGGGAAGGGGCAGCGGCTGGGAATTTTCTCCGGTAGCGGTGTGGGGAAATCCACCCTGCTCGGCATGATCGCCCGCAACACTTCCGCCGACGTGAACGTCATCGCGCTGATTGGTGAGCGCGGGCGCGAAGTGCGGGAATTCATTGAAAACGATCTGGGGCCCGAGGGGCTCGCCCGTTCGGTTGTGGTGGTTTCCACGTCCAATACACCACCGCTTGCCCGGCTTCGCGGTGCCTACGTGGCAACCGCCATCGCCGAGTATTTCCGCGACCAGGGCCAGGATGTCATGCTGCTCTTTGACTCGGTCACCCGTTTCGCCCGCGCCCAGCGGGAAATCGGTCTGGCGACCGGAGAGCCTCCGGCAACGCGTGGGTATACGCCGTCGGTATTCTCGCTGCTTCCCAAACTGCTGGAACGATGTGGCACTTCGGATCGAGGCACGATTACCGGCTTTTACAGCATCCTGGTTGAGGGCGACGATATGGACGAACCCATCTCCGACGCGGTGCGAGGAATTCTCGATGGGCACCTTGTGTTGACGCGCAAGCTGGCGCAGCGGTATCACTACCCGGCGATTGACGTTCTCTCCTCGGTCTCTCGTCTCGCCAACCGTGTTTCGCAACCAAAGGTTCGCCAGGCGGCAGGCTATCTTCGCCGATTGATGGCGACGTACACCGATAGTGAAGACCTCATCAACGTGGGCGCATACCAGCGCGGTACCAACCGCGAGATCGACGAGGCAATCGAAAAGATGCCGCAGATCAACGGATTTCTCCGTCAGGACGTCGATGAAAAGGCTCCCCTCGAAACAACCGAAAGCGGAATCATGGGAATCGCCGGCATGGGAACTGCCGGTACCGGAACCGGTGAAGCCGAGGCAATGGTGGAAACGGAGGCGATTGAGTGAAGCGGTTTGTGTTCTCTCTGAATGCGGTGCTCCGTCTGCGCGAGCACCGAGAGTGGGAACAGGAGCTTGAGCTGGGCAGGACCACCTCGCGCGTGGCGACAATCCAGAACGAGATCGCGTCGCTCACTACCGAGTATCAGAATACGGTTTCTCTGGCCGCCGGAGCTCGGGCGGTTGATCTGGAATACCGAATCTGGCAGACCGCCTACCTCTCGCTGCTGGATCAGCGTCGCGCGGAGTGTCGTCGCAACCTGGAGATTGCCGAAGAAGCGCGGCTGACGGCCCAGGAACGCTATCTCGAGGCGATGAAAGAGCGAAAGGTGCTCACACAGCTTCGTGAGCGCCAGGAGACCGCCTATCGGCGCGAGCAGACACTCCACGACGAAAAACTGATTGATGATTCCAACAACGCACGCAGTGCCCGCGTCCGCGGTCGTGCGGTACGATCGGGCCACGCCGTGGTGGCCCCGGAGGGAACCAAGAATGGCTCGGTATAGCAGGGTGGGTGCCTTCCCGCGAATTTTTGTCTTGTTGTTGCTGGTTCTGGTTCTGGCGGTAGGGGGGCTTCTCTGGTTCAACTACCTGGGGCTGGTGGACGCGCGGGGACTGGTTGCTC